>NZ_JAUBRH010000009.1:57618-180721 GCF_036701775.1 Microcoleus sp. N9_A2
ATGGCTAAACTGAGCTGTGTATACTCAATGGCTTTGGTATAGTCGCCCAAATTGAGGTAAGCACCTCCCAAATTGCCAAGTGCTGTACCTTCCCCAAGACGGTCTTGAATTTCGCGGGCGATGGCTAAACTGAGCTGTGTATACTCAATGGCTTTGGTATAGTCGCCCAAATTGAGGTAAGCACCTCCCAAATTGCCCAGTGCTGTACCTTCCCCTTCGCGGTTTTTAATTTCGCGGGCGATGGCTAAACTGAGCTGTGTATACTCAATGGCTTTGGCCGAGTCGCCCAAAGAGCGGTAAGCGATTCCCAAATTGCCCAGTGCCCAACCTTCTGTCTGGCGGTCTCCAATTTCGCGGGCAATGGCTAACTATTGCTGTGCATACTCAATGGCTTTGGCCGAGTCGCTCAGAGAGCGGTAAGCGATTCCCAAATTGCCTAGTGCTCTACCCTCCCCTTCGCGGTTTTTAATTTCGCGGGCGATGGTTAAATATTGCTGTGTATACTCAATGGCTTTGGTATAGTTGCCCAGATAGAGGTAAGCACCTCCCAAATTGCCCAGTGCTCTACCCTCCCCTTCGCGGTCTTTAATTTCGCGGGCGATCGCTAAACTTTGTTGTGAATACTCAATCGCTTTGGCCGAGTTGCCCAGATCGAGGTAAGCGACTCCCAAATTGCCCAGTGCCCTACCTTCCCCGTCGCGGTCTTTGATGGAGCGGAAAATTTGCAGTGCTTGTTGCCAGGAGTCCAGCGCAGTTGGGAATTGGCTAGTCTGATATTGTTGAATTCCCTGCTGCAACAGTCGATCGGCCTCAATTTTACGATCATCGGTAGTTTGAGCGATCGCTGGCAAGAGAGAGCCAGGAGTAGTTAATAGCGGGATAGTGGCAAGCAGGAACAGGGAAATGGAAGCTAGGAAAACATTAGTGAGCCTAGAGTGGGTCGATTTGAGTCGCTTAAATGGGGAATAGAGCATAGGATTCTAGAGTTGGAATTTAGAGAATTAGCCCGATCGCTCTTTCTGCCGTCGTGCGATCGCCTCAATCTGCCACAGGCGATCGACCTTCATCAAAAAATTGGGTAGAAACCCCGTCCTTTTAGGACGGCTTTTTGTTACAATATAATTGGTCAATGACCCACCCGCGACGATGGAGACATAAACCCTAACACCAAAGCTTGCAATGACTGCAACGGGGAAGAAAAATCGGTAGACCGGGAAAAGAGGACAGGGCAATGGGCAGTCCACCCCTAGAATCAAACAACAAAGATTTTTGTTGGTATTCGACACATAAAACCGCAGGGCTTGCGGGGTTAGTCTGTGGAGCGAGCATAAGACCAAATCTCCTTGAGGGTGGAGGCCGCTGCTAAGAAGCAGAAAGGTTCAAGAAGTGATTCTGGGAATCACCGTGCCTTTAGGTCGGTGAGGATGTCAAAGAAGCTTACTCTGCCTCTCCAATCTCGCTGCAGGGATGGGAACTCTAATCTGAATTAGACGACTATTTTAGCGATCGCCCGATCGGCTTGAATCAAACCAGATCCACTAGCATAGTCAAATCCAACATCAAAACCGGGCGTGTTTGGATCGTCCATCTCCAGAGCCGTCTGCTCTAGTGCTCGATTAATTTCCGCAGGAGTTAAGCGGGGATTTGCTTGCAGCATCAAAGCCGCAACTGCCGCTACATGAGGAGCCGCTGCCGATGTGCCCGGAAAGTTGGGGAAACCGTCAGCATCTTGAGGAATGTCTGTGCCAAAGAACGTCGTATTGGTGTTGTCAGGCCCGACGAACTTCGGCTGCGGGCGAAACTCAGGTTTGGGTAAACGATTACCCCTCTCGTCAAACAGAATCGGAGTGCCGCCAGCCGAAGAAAAGTCTTCTAATCTTGCAGGATTTACACCGTAAGCAGGGGTGCCAAAGTAAGGGGCGGCTCCGACTGCTGCAACTCCCCTGGCATTTGCGTTGCCATATATAGTTGAACTATTGGTGTTGTAATTGTTGATTTTGAAGGTAGAGGAACCACTCGCCACGTACTTCATCAAACCGGGAGCAGAACCCGATCGCTTGCCAATCATGAGATTGAACTGATCCGAGCCAAACGAACCATCATTGCGGAATGTGAAATACTCGATCGGATCTCCTCCCACATTTGACAGTTGGCTGCCAGCCAAGATTTTTTGTTTTGTATTGTCAACCAGGTAAATATCGAGGTCGTTGGTTGAACGATCGAGCGGCGAGTCCCATTGGAATGAGATCGCGAGGGAATCGTTTTTCGCCAGTGTGATGCTTTGATAGAAATCGACCCCAGTTCCTGGATCGAAGTCATGAAGTTCTCCATAATCCGCGAAGAACCCAGCCGACTTGAAATCACTTTGATAGCTATCGCGAGCAAAGTTACCCGCAGCAGTAAAGTAGGAAACACCCTTTTTGACGACCTCATCGATCGCTTGGGCAATGATGCCATCTTGGAACATCGGTTGAGATGAAAAGCGCAGGTCGTCTACAATGATTTGCGCTCCTTGAGCTGCCAATGCGCGAATACCATCAGCCATAGCCTTTTCACTTGCTTTTAACAATTCTAGCGGGCTGTTGAACTGACCGCTGGCATAGCCTGTATGAAACAACAAATCGGCTCCTGGAGCAACATCGTGAATAAGTTGCAGCATGGCTCTGCCTTCATCGTTCGGCGGAAAAAAGTTATTGCCCAAATCTTCTGCCAACACCTTGCCTTTTACGGGCAAGTCACCGCTTGCAATGTCTTGGGCCGCCCCACCCAGCCTGTTGAAACTATTAGATAAAACCCCGATTTTGATGCCCGTGCCGTCTACCCGAAAACGATCGCGCGCGATATCCGATCGCATTGCCCGATCGCCCTGGCTGGTTATTAATCCTCGATTCCCCAAGGTGAGAAAGGCTGCATTGCCGATCGTGCTTGCATGGGTGTTGTTCAGAATTGCCAGTAGCTCACCGGTCTCGGTGCTGATTAATGTATCGTTGCGATTGTCTCCTGTGCCCTGAGAGATGGTCAACTCATCAAAAGTTAACCCTCCAGCTAAACCGATCCGATCGCGCTCACTCAGGTTGAAATCAACAATCGTATCAGTTCCTTCCTGTGGTTTCAGCGCAAAGATATCGCGATCGCTCCCACCGATTAAAACATCTCGCCCCGCACCGCCCCAGAGTGTATCGTTGTCAGCATTACCCCAAAGTGTATCGTTGTCACCGTTGCCCAAGAGTATATCGTTGCCAGCATTGCCCAAGAGTATATCCTTGCCAGCGTTGCCCCAGAGTGTATCGTTGCCAGTAGTGCCCCGCACGATGTCATCACAGCCCTGTCCAGCCATGCGATCGTCGCCGCCTTGTCCATCGATCGCATCGTTTAAGTGGTTGAATCCTTGAATCTGATTGTTCAGATTATTCGGGAATGCGATCGGGCTGGCGCTGTTGCTGTTGAGAAGAAGATTGTTTTGAGCGAGGGAAGTAGACAAGGTTATATCTGCAAAATCATTTTTCATGGAAGTTGCTCCAAATTACAAAATTCATTCATTAGGACGATCGCACGGGTGGTCAGAAACCGGGTTTTTTAGCGAATCTGCGGGTCGCAACCAAATATTTTCGTAAAAACCGGTTTCGAGGAGTCGGAGTGCGTCCAAGACTGTTCCTGCGAAACTAGACAGCACCTGGGCGAGGAAACGGTGCGTGAAATACATCTGAATTGACAAAGCAATCAACCCTTCAATCCTGTGTGTGCTTTTTTCTATAGATTGAAAAGCCAGTAATATCATTTCCGGTTGCATCGGAATGATGTTGACGGTTAACTGTTGACGGTTAACAGTTAACAGTTAACCGTTAACAGTCAACTCCTCCTCCATAACAAGTTGTTTGTTGATTTTTTTTAGTGACGATGCCCGAAGTTCTAACTGCTCTAGCTCGAAAGCCCACTTCGGTTCGAGAGCGATCGGGAATCGTCACATACATCGATCCGGCTAATGACCAGAAAAAACCAGGCAGGAATATGAAAAACAAGAGCTTTTCAAAACAATCATTGGTGTTATTTTTGTGGTTTTTGAGCATCGATCGATTCATTTGATTTCAACTCCTTTCCTGAGTTCAAAAGATTGATTTATCGACGCCTTCTTGGCTTATCCTTCTGCAGGTCATATTCCCTCTGCTGGTTATATTCCCTCATCTGGTCATATTCCCTCTGCTGGTTATATTCCAATTCACATTCCCTAGCACTTTTGCCAGCAATACTCTGATAGCGTTGTCTGCTTTGAGTTTGGTGGTCAATTCTAGCGGTGAAAGTACCAGATTCAATGATGGTATTACCGCGTTTGATATCATAGGAAAAGTGGTTTTCTCCGGGTTGCACAGCTAAAAATCTACCACGGTGAATTGTGCCAAGAGACACTTTAAATCCTTCCGAAGTTGGAGGTTTATCGTATTTACGATCGGTATAGGGAGAAGGGTTTTGGTCAATCCCAGGAGTGACATTTCGGATCGCAACGCGCAAACCTGGAGCAGGCGGCGTATTGCTGGAAATGAATGTTGCGCGCTCGGAGGCTTCCTCCGTGTGAGTATTGGTGTAAGTCTGAAAATTAGAGAAGTAAAACTGACCGTGACAACTGCCGGAGTCTCCTTCGTAAGTTGTAGAGACCGATACAGTAGTGACTGCACCCACATTGAATTCCTGAGATTGTTTAAATCTGAATCCGATTTGAGGGGCAGGCGATCCGGCGGATTGTGCATGGGTAAGATTGGACATGAGTGGAACACTCAACAGTGAAAATCCAATGACTTGAGAGACCCATTTTGCTTTGGTTGGTAGAATTGATTTTTGTGTTTTCATCGGCTTTACCTTGCAAATATCTGCAATGAACAGCGACTTTGAACAAACAGACGACTGATTTGAGAAATTATTTTTTAATTCGAGTCGTTCTTTACTTGAATCTTAAGCAACCCAGATGGGAATTTCACTCGTTCTACCCACAGACCTGATGAAGAGAGGGGTGCAATGTTGATTGCGGGAAAGTGCAACTGTACTGCAACGCACAAACTAACCCTAATCCAATAGAGAGCGCCCTTAATAAAAACTCACTCTGCCTCCCCAATTAAAGTAAATGCTGCCCAATCTCGCGGTTGTGGATGAGTTTTCATCGTGGTTAACATGGCCTGCCGTAATGCCTGGGCTTTATCGGGATTATTTTCCAAGTTTTGATAAAATTCCTGCATTAATTTGGCTGTAGGCGCATCGGGAACCCTCCACAGGGAGACGATCACACTGGGTACTCCTGCTGAAATGAGCGCTCGCGATAAGCCAATCACTCCATCCCCAGTAATTCTGCCTTCTCCAGTGTTGCAGGCACTCAAAACAACTAAGCTGGCTTGCAGTTTCATATCGAAAATTTCCTCTGCGGTCAATAAGCCATCATCGGTGCCAGAGGGAGCCAGGGCGATCGCACTTGCCAATCCGTTTACATTATCAAGCAATCCATGCGTTGCAAAGTGAATAATTGATGCTTGCGGCATTTTTTGGACGATCGCAGCTTTTGTCCCTTGTGCGCCTAAGATCGCTTGAGTATTGAGCAGAGGCGCGATCGCGATCGCTTCGGCTTCGGCTCCAGGTAGAGGAGACAATTGCTGTTTGGGAGCTCCCAGATAGGCAGACACGATCGGCATCGTAGGATTGCCCAAGACTAAAGCATTACCGCTGTGGGATTGTTGGCTCGATCGCTTCTGTCGTTGCTGTCGGGTTAAATCCAATACTTGAATCGAAGGGGCGGTGAGAATCGTGTGTTTTTGGATTAAGTAAGTGCCGTTGGCATCTTGGAGAGCTGGGAAAGGTACTTGGAACAGGGAACCTTGGGGAATGAAAATGACGTGGGCATTGGGATCTTTGGGGAGGAGACTGGCAATGGGATCGATCAGCAGTTGATGCAGGGTGGGTAAGTCGATTGGGCATTCGGTCAAGCCCGTGCTGCTGCGACTGCGGATAGCAAAGGATTCTTGTGTGCAAATGACTGGGTTGGCTAGGGAGACTTTGTACTTTTGCCAAAGGGGTTTGAGGTCAACTTGACGGAAGGTGATTTCGCCTGTGGGTTGAATCACCCAGATGTAGAGCGCCGATTCCCGCCCTACTTGTTTGCCCTGGATCTGGAAATTATCGTAGACGATCGAATACTGCACCAAAGTGGCGTTCTGTGCTTTGACGATTTGGCGGATTTGCTCCTGGTTGGGAGCAGTGGCGATGACCGAACTGGCATCACCAGTTGATAAGCGCTCTGTCAGGAGATCGACAAAAGCACGAGCACGTCCCCGTTCGGAAATTTCTAACGCGGCGATCGTTTTATTTTGATCCACCCGGACTTGTTGTAAAGTTCCATAAGTGCCAGCTTGTCCTTCAAAGATGGAGACTTTATTAGCGTCATTGGGGCCGAGCATTTGACGCATCGATTCCCAAACTTGAATCGCATTGATGAGCATTTTTTCAGCTTCTGTTGGGTTGCCAGTTTTCAAGAAAGCCACTCCGAGGTTGTTGAGCGCCCAACCCTCCCCGTCACGGTCTTTAATTTCGCGGGCGATCGTTAACCATTGCTGTGTATACTCAATCGCTTTGGCATAGTCGCCCAGATAGATGTAAGTACCTCCCAAATTCCCCAGTGCTGCACCCTCCCCTTCGCGGTTTTTGATTTCGCGTGCGATCGCTAAACTCTGCTGCATATACTCAATGGCTTTGGCATAGTTCCCTAGAGAGCGGTAAACGAGTCCCAAATTACCCAGTGCCAGACCTTCCCCTTGACGGTTTTTAATTTCGCCGGTGATAGCTAACCACTGCTGCATATACTCAGTAGCTTTGGGATAATCGCCTAGAGAGTAGTAGGCGAGTCCCAAATTGCCCAGTGCTGCACTCTCCCCGTTGCGGTCTTTAATTTCGCGTGCGATCGCTAAACTCTGCTGTCCATGCTCAATGGCTTTGGCATCGTTGCCTAAAGAGCGGTAAGCGAGTCCCAAATTGTTCAGTGCCGCAACTTCCCCTTCGCGGTCTTTAATTTCGCGGGCGATGACTAACTGTTGCTGTCCATACTCAATGGCTTTGGCATAGTTATCCAGAGAGTTGTAAGCGGCTCCCAAATTGCCCAGCGCCCAGCCCTCCCCGTAACGGTTTTTGATAATGCGATAAATTTGCAGTGCCTGTTGCCAGGAATTCAGCGCGGCTGGGAATTGGCTAGTGTGATACTGTTGAATCCCCTGCTGCATTAGCCGATCGCCCTCTGCTTCACTAACCTCCATCGCCTGAGCAACAACCGGGAGTGAGAAATGCGGAGGAATGTAAAAGGCAACAGACAAAAGGCAAAAGGCGAGGGGAAACAGGAAGCCCGATCGCACTTTACAATTGGATTTAAGTTTTAGCGAGAAAGACTGCATGGGATTTTAGGGTTTAGGTTGCGGGAGTTGGCGCTGTTGTTCGATCGCCCTAATTTGTCGCAATCGATCGCTCCATTCCTTCAGCGGTTGGGCTTCCGAACTAGCGAGAGCATCTAGCAATTCCAGCACGGGCGTTTGGTTTTGAGAAGTCTCAGAAGCTTTGCGCGCTTCGGCGATCGCGTCATACCACAGCCCAGCATCCGCATACAGATCGATCCGCTGTTGGGGAGTTGACGCGGCTGCAAGTTGAGCCTGCAACGACGCAGCAGGCTGAACTACTTGGATTTCTGCCTCCACCACCACATTCATCGAAGGAACGCTCGGCTCACACACCAATACTACTTGCCACTTGTACCATTGCCCGATCGACAGTGGGGGCAGATTTGGCGGCAGCGAAAACTGCATGATTCCCGGCTGACTCTGCATCTCGGTTCTGTAGAGTCCTTGTCCCGTAGAGCTCAACAGGCGGAATTGCATAAGATGAGGAGAGCGATCGGGTACAAACCAGGTAAAGGTCGGATGCCCAGAAATCGTCTCTCCCACATGGCTAAACGGCACCAAGACAGTCAATCCCGCCGATGAATTAGCTTCGCAACTGCCGCCGCGAGTGGTATTCGTGCTCGTTTGTTTCGGCGCAGAAGGCTTTTTAGGAGGAGTGTATTTTGCCAGCGCTACAGGAGCGATCCAGAACGAAACACTCAGCATTAAACTCGCAATGCCGGCAGAGTAAATGGTTCGACGCTTCAATCCGTGAGTCATCATCGCAATTCCCTCTGTAACTATTTCTACAGTAATCAACAATACACAAACAGAATAGAGGACAGCCCACAAGCTTCGTTTGCGGGAAAGCGCAAAGATATAGCAAGTGTGATATCAATTCCAGTTCGATCGGAATGATTTAACCGCAGAGAACGCAGAGAACACAGAGGAAGAGAAGAGAAAGATGAATACAGGACGATGCTAACTCTGAGGAACCAATTACCAGAACCACCGCCGCTTGGCTGACCAGGTTAATTCGCACACTATTCCCCTCGGTTGATTTGGGTAGCGCCGAAAGGTTCCGCCTAATTGTTTGGCTAAGTTCTTTGCCAACTGCGTGCCTAATCCTGAAGGTTGAAGTTTAGGGTTTAAATCTTCGCTTATCTCTCTGTCTCGATCGATTTGGGCTAAGCTAAGCGTTTCTGACTGAGACGGGTTTCCCTTGCCATTATCCGCCACCCGAATCACCTGCCGATCGCCTTCTTGAGTGCAAATTACAGTCAAGCGAGTGGCTTCGATCGCGTGTTTGCCGACATTGCAGAGCGCTTCTTCCAGAAAGCGGCAGAGTCCTCGCTTGTGTTCTAACCGCAGATGTGAGGTGTTCAAGGCATCGAACTGCACAATTTTGAATTTGAGCGTTTTGAGGTAAGGCAATTCTTGTTCGAGCGTGTTGCAATAGACCTTGTAGAGCAATTCATGCAGTGGAGCCTGCAGGGCCAATTCGATCGCGCTTCCCATGCGAAGATGCGGTTCATCTGCGATCGCATCTCGCTGCACCGATCCGTAAACTGCCCGTAATTCTTGATTCAGGCGTTGCAAATCCGGTAGAAATAACGGCGGTGTGGCTTCTCCCTGAGCGGTTCTCAAAATTCCCACCAATGTTTGTAAAGGCCCGCTGTGAATGGCATTAAACGTCTGCTCGATCGCAAACTGACGTTCCTCCAACCGCAGTCGCAGTTCCTGTTCGTGGCGATAAAATAATCCTGCCGTCAACCCAGCCCCATTCAACACGAGTACGAGCAACACAGGCACGATCGGCACCCACCATCCCAACAGCATCAGCCAGTAACAAAGCGCGATCGGGCTAATGCTGCCGATTAAGAGTCCGAGCAAAATTTTCCAGGGCGATCGCAGAAATCGTCCCAAACTCATCCCCAAGAGTCCCCAGACCGAAATCCAGAGCATTTCCCAGCCCTCCCCCCAAACCTGAAGCAACGGCCGCCGATCGAGTACCGCGCTAATAATCTGGCTGGTTTCGTGGGCTTGCATTTCGACTCCGTAAATCCGTCCGGGATTGATGCCTGCGATCGCACCTGAACTTACCAAATCCTTCGCGCTAAAAGACATCATCCCAATCAGCACAATCCTGCCTTGAATCCAATCCCGGTTGACCTTTCCCGATTTGATTTGCGAGAGAGAAAGCACGCGAAACGGCATTGTCCCGCTGCGAACATTCAGCAAAATCTGGTTTCCACCAGCCTCCGCCCCCACATATCCGCCAGAGTTTGACTGCACTCTGGTCAATTCAATGCTGCCAAAGCGCTTCGCGTCTGGGTCGCGTAGTCCATTACCCAACTCAATTCCTTGGGCTTCTAAATAGCGTTCTGCCAGCCGGATCGCCAACGAAAAACGGTATTCCTGCTGGGGGTTGTGAGCGCCCAATAAACTGCGGCGCTGGTAGCCATCCGCATCGAGAACGGCATCTGCAAAGCCAATTTGTTCTGGTGGTAGCGCGGGCCCAGGTGCGACGGTAAAGCCACTGCGATCGGGCAAGGCAATCTCCACTCCGATCGTATTCTTATTGCTACGAAACACCGATGTTAGTTCAGCATTACCCGGCTCAACCGGAATATCGCGGACAATATCCAGCCCGATCGCGATCGGTTGATAGGCCTGCAACCGTTTAAGCAAATCGGCAATTTCGCGATCGGGAATCGGATAAGTTCTGGCGCGTTGAATATCTTCCTCAGTGATACCCACAATTACAATCCGGTCATCCATTGGCTCAGGAGGGCGCAAGCGCAGAAATCGATCGAACGTCACCAACTCCCAAAACTGAAGCGCACCGGTCAATCTAGCCACCATCACAGCGACAATCACCATCAACCCTGGAAGCGAGCCTCGCCACCAAGTCGAGATATCTGCTCTCACTGCTTGTCCTCGATCGCGCTTCATCTCGTTTCCGGTTGCATCAATCAGTATTGTTCAAACAATTAAGAGTCAACAGTCAACAGTCAACAGTCAATCAATCAGTCCTTCTTCCCTAGCCCGCACTTCCGTTTGAATCCGCAGATTTTTGTCATCTTCGGGATACACTTCTAGCACATCTCGAATCTTCGTCCAGTAATACTGTACGGTGCGTTCGGAAACATTCATCCGTTTGGCGATCGCAGTGTCCTGCAAGCTATCTTGAAAAGCGAATTGCAACACCTCCATCCAAGCGGGTTTGAGTTGCAGCCCATTACGGATTTCTCTGGGAGTATAAATACGCTCGTGTAGCGCCCAATCGACCATCGTCAGCAACTCTTTCATCGGCTGACTCTTATCAACAACCGTGAATCCGCCCATGTGATTGTCGATCGACGGTTTCAGCCAAACCAATGTGCGAACATGAGCACTCTGCACTACAATATTCAGACTCGGATACTGCTCCATCAGCGTTTTGAGGAGTTGAAGCCCTGAATTGGCCTGAGCAGTTTCGCCGATCGCCTCTGGCATCACCAAATCCACAACCGCCAGATCCGGGGTTGTCTGCGCTATTTGCTCAAGGGCTTCCTGAGCCGTTGAAGCTGTCACAATCTCTACTTCTGGATACTCCTGCCTCAGAATATTAAGCGTACCGCCTAAAACCATCGCATGATCGTCCACGACTAAAAATGTTCGTTTCTCCGGTTGAGGTAAAATCTGGGGCATAATTGATTCGTTGCCGCACAACATCGTCAGTTTAGGTAATCCATCCTCTTATTACAATAGAGCCATTACCTGTCTCTCGTCCTGCATCTGTCCGCCAAATGTAGTTGTGGATGTCAGCAACGAGAATTGCACTAAAGCGCAGTTCCGGTAGAATCCGCACTTCATCATAATTATTCATCTCTCTCTTCTCTTCCTCTGCGTTCTCTGCGCTTTCTGTGGTTAAATCATTCCAATGCCACAACGATATTACGCACAAATAACTCGATCGGAGATTTAATTATATTTATGTTATAGTCCGGGTATCCGACTAAGAATAAAGATGATTCTATGCAAACAGAAGGTTCGTATAAAGCAAACACGTACAACCTGGAATTTGAGGGGGAAATCCAGCGGTTAAAAGCTCAAGTTCTGATAAGTTGGGAAAAGGAAGCGCGCAATTTAAAGTGGTTCGGTTTAGCAGACGGGATGAATGTTTTAGAAGCGGGTAGCGGGCCGGGATTTTTTACCGAAAAGCTGTTAGAATTGCTGCCAAACAGTTCGATAACAGCGGTAGAAATCGATCCGGTATTGCACGAAAAAGCAGTAGAATATTTAGAGGACAAAGGGGGCGATCGAGTAAATCGCATCGAAGCATCGGTTGCGGATACTGGTTTGGATGATAACACTTTCGATTTTGCGATCGCCCGTTTGCTGTTCGTTCACCTCCCAGATCCCGTCGCAGCAGCTAGAGAAATATTCCGCATCTTAAAACCCGGCGGAAAACTGCTGATTATTGATAACGATGCGGATCTATTTTGGCTGACAAATCCGCCTTGGTCAGTCGAGATTGTCAGGGAGAAATTCAAGCAGGTGATAGCATCGCGGGGCGGCAATTTATGCGTCGGGCGAAAGCTGTGTCGCATTCTCAAAGAAGCTGGGTTTGTTAGCGTTGATTTAGAAGCCGTTGTCAGCCACAGCGATATCATCGGAATTGAGGCGTTTCAACCTTTGCTTGACTCCGGCCCCATTTTGCAGATGGTCAAACAGGGGTTGATTTCAGAGTCGGAAATAGCCAGCTATCTGGTTTCGCGGGATGAGTTTGTCGCTGCGGGCGATCGATTAATGATGAGTTTTTGGTTGATGGCTTGCGGGGAAAAAAATCAATAAATTTAAGACAAATTTTTCACAAAACATTGATGTTCCGCCGCAGCAAAACCTCTAGCACTCTCCCTTCCGCTAGCATCGTCGGGCGTCAAATCTAGTCAACAGCCAAAAATCACGGATCGTGCAACCGGACTCGATCTAATTCATCTGCGTTAATCTGTGTTGCATCTGCCCTCATCTGCGGTAAAAAAAGAGAATTTCTCGGGCCGCAGATGACAATGGATTGACGCTGATTCACGCAGATGAAGGAAGAGAGAGAGGAATAATTTAGTAACTTTACACCTACAAGTCTAACCAATCGTTGGAGCCGATCGCGCAAAGGTTGTTTGTGAGAGCCAATCGTTGTCTGTCACATTTTAGCTTAACCAATCAAATCGTTAGCGAAGCCCTCGTAGACGATCGCACTTTTTACCAACTCCTCAGCATTCAACCCACTTGCCTAACCCCATTAAGAAACTCTGTCCTTCCCTCAATTATTGAAGGCATTAAAACGCAGCGTACCAACAATTCTAAATCCAACTCCGGCAAAAACTCACTTCTTGAAACTTGCTCGTAATCATCCTCGCGCAGCCGATAGACAGCAAGCCGATTATTTTCCCAAAACCAAACTTCAGGAATGCGAAGTCGCAGATATTTAGCTAGTTTATTTGTGCTACCGCTAGTAATCGTTACTTCCACGGCTAAATCGGGATGCTCTTTTCTTGAACCTATATAATAAGACTCGTCTGGTTCAAATGATACATCTCTTGCCCGGTCTCTGCGAGTTGCACTCCCTACAGGAAAGAATTCAATTCCGAGTTCAAAAAAGTATGCTTCCAGTAATATAGCGATCGCTTTTTTAAAGCTTTCATGTTCTTCCCCCACTGTCATAAACTCGATCCACCCATCAAGATAACTTATCCGCAAACCAGGAGAGTCTGCCATCAAAGATTCGATCGCCTCAAATTGCTCCCAACTATAATAACCGGGGAGAATCAATCGCTGTTCGCCAAGCGTAGCTATTTCTTTTAAAAGTTGTGCAGTCACAGGTATCACCATTTTATTTTAAATATTGCTAGCCCCTACCTAGCCAAAACCAGGCAGGGGCATTCACTCACATTCTAACTTAATGAACTAGCTCGATCGCCCTTTTAGTCAAAGCCTCAGCAGTCAACCCATTAAACGCCATCAACTGACCAGCACTAGCAGTAGTTTCCCCCCGCTTCCAAGCGAAAGTATCCCGCTTGCAATTGCTGCGTAGCATCACAGGTTCCAACATCCCAGAAGCACCACCTGTCACGCCAATTAAGGCATCTCCGCCAAACATTTCGGCAAATTTATCATCGCTCAAAAAGCCGCCGTCAGCTTCCGAACAAGTATCCCAAGCAACATCGCTAGCACGGTACAAACGCCGGGGATTCACAACAGAAACAATCCGCACTCCAATCCCTTCTGTTTCCAAAAATGCCGCCGCTTCAAACACTGGCATTAAAGTCATGTCGCCGACAACTGCAAACACAACTTTCTTGCTCCCCCCTTGATTGTGGGGAGCTTGCGGGGAATCGACTTCGTGCAGCACTATTGCACCGTCTTGCAAACCTTGGCGAGTCTGTTCAAAAGTAGTGCGAATTGGCAGCGGCGACTTGCTTGCAGTAATCACAACTCCCTTATTTTTAGCAGTCAAAGCCCACTCGTAACAAGCTTGAATGCTGTTAGCATCCGGTGGAAACAAAGGAAACACATTTCCGTTCCGCATCATCGCCGCAAAATAAGCCTCAATTTCCGGCCGCTGGTGCGTCCAACCGTTGCGGCCTTGTTCCAATGCACCCGCTGTAAATAAGGTGACAGTTGCGGGAGTTGGACGGCGCAATTCTGCCATTGCTTGGGTTACAGTTTGCCAAATTGGTAAACCGTTGATGGCAAAAGATTCGTAGGAACACCACAAACTCCGCGCTCCGAATAGCGATAAACCTACGGCTAAACCAGCGCAAGCATCTTCGCTCAAAGGTTCGTAAACTTGACCGTTAGGCGATTGATTGTACAGGTCATCTGTCGTCGGGTGAATAATCTTGAGAGCTTGGTTGATATTGGCAATTGCCGATGCTTCATTGCCGTCAGCATTAGTCACAAGAAAAGTGCGATCGCACTCGCCGACTTTCGCTACCAAACGTCCCATTGCTGTTGTCGAAATCTTCGAGTCTCCGCCAACCGCAAATTCTTCTAAAGGCAATTCGCCTAAATCTGCCAGTGGCAATGTAAACTCAGTAACAACGGTTTTCGCCGCAGGCCCGCCACCAGCGCGCTCGCAATTTGTCCGCACCAACTGCCAAGCCTCAGCAGTCAAAGCGCGCTCTTTTAAAGCGCTGATAATGTGCGGAGCATCCAGCGTATCTTTTGGATAAAGATTGTGAGATTTTGCTCCGCGCGCGTGCACGCCGGCACCTTTCAACTGTTTGATAATAAACACAGTTAATTTGCCGCCGAGAGCAGATTTTGCCGCTTTGTCAACTCCTTGTAAAACAGCTTTGGTAAATGCCATGCGCTGTTCGAGCGAAAAAGCAGTGCTGTCAACATAAGCTTCCGGTTGATTTTTATCGTCAAATTCCTTAGCATCAACTAAGATAATTTCTTCAAAACCGTTACCTTGCCAATAAGCAATCATTTCAGCATTAGTTTTAGTCGAAACCATGCTGTGATGTTCTTGAGAATATCCGTTCCAAACTAACACTGGTAAAAAGTTAGTAGCCTTGGGATAAGCAGTGTGGAAATGCCCCATGCTGCTCATCGGATAGGGTTCGCCCATGCCGCCGTCGCCCATTGTAAAAGGGAACAGTTTGTCGGGGTGCAAAAGCGCTCCCGCCATTGCAAAATGCTGCCCTTGTCCGAGGGGGCCAGCAGGTGCTAAAAGGCCGGGAATGAAACCGGAAAGATGTCCTAATAAACCGTCTTTTTCGCGGAATTTATCGCGCACTTGCTGTACGTTGACAATTCCCATGTCTTCTAAAGATCGATCGAGAAACATGGCACTATAAAAGCCGGGGGCGTGGTGCCCTACTTCGGTGACAATGTTCTTGTGTCCGAGCATCACCAAAGCGGCGTAGGCCTCTGCTTGGCTGGCAAAACCGCCCGGATGTCCCGATGCCTTGCTGGCGGTGACTTGCAGCGTCAGGTAGCGCAGGGCGTCTGCTCCCAGCATTGTTTGAAAGACGGCGACGGGATCTGCCGCATCGGCGATCGACTTGCTCCCCTCGGCGATCGCAGGTGCTTTCCCATAAGTCTCAAAACCAGGGACTGTTTCAGAAAAATATTGAATGCCTTCACAAAAAGCGGGCGTTGTTGACGTTGCCTGCGGGGTAGTTGCTGTCATGCTTGATACCTGAAAAATTTGAATTGGATTAATGTAAGAGTAATTTTATAGCTTCCGTGTTCCAAAAAATCATTAGTTCTATTATGTCAGTGATAAATAAGTAAAATATCTCAATTTTTAAGCTAATAAGTAGTTGTTTGAGAACCCCGACTTTTTTCATAAGTCGGGGTTCTCTGTTTACCCATTACTAATCCATCTCAAATCCCAAATCCCAAATCTAAAATTGTTCCAGCCGTTCCCGAACATCAATATAAAGCACAGTACCGCTTTCAGAAAGAGAAGGCACAGCCTTTTGATTCCCCAGCCAAACAAAAAAACTGCTCAGTGCAGGAGTCGGATCTTGATCGCGGCGCAGGGTGTAGATCAAACCTTCGCAAGGCCCATTAACGCGGCTACTCGTGCAAATCGCTTTCTGGTTATTTACAATACCCACAGTCACATAATTTAGCTGTTTATTGCGGTTATAATTCTCAAGGCGCTGAGTTACTTGTTGGCAGCGAGTTAGAGGATCGTAGCCAGAACTAGAAAAGAAATTAGAATTCCAGCGAATCCAAGGCTCCCTGAACCCTTGCGGATTTTGATACACAGTCACCGGCTCGCCCGTTGAGGTATCGCACACAAATCCTCCATAACCCAGACTCGGCTGGTTTTGATCCGAGGTGCTGCTGAGAGAAAGATTGCTGAGAATATCAAAGCCGTTACGCTTATTTTGTGATAGCAATGCCATAAAAGCATCAATCGGGATTGCCGCGTTCAACCCCGTTTTTATCTCCTCAATCTGACCGTTCCACTGACTCCTAATTGTGCCAATAGTATCCCCCTGGCCGTGAATTCCTACCACCCTGCCATCAGCATCAAATACAGGCCCGCCGCTCATTCCGCGCCTGGTTACAGCTTGGTAACGCAGACGATACCCCGATGATGCGCTGCCCAAGCGAGAAGAGATGATACCAGTAGTAAACTCAAGTTTTCGTTCAAATCCCGAAATTGGCAGCGGATAGCCAGAAACGTAAATAGCAGAACCAACAACAGCACGTTCTGACTCGCCCATTGGTGCTACTGGATACTGTTCTCGGCTCTGAAACTGTATCAAAGCCAAGTCTATATCCCGGTCATTTTTCGGGAGTCTCTGTATTCTAATCGCAGCATAATCCTTCTCCAAATGAGTGCGAATGCTGTATTTTTGAGCCAGGCTTGCCACCACATGATTAGCTGTCAGAATAGTGTAAATATTACCCTGTTTGGCAATAATTACTCCCGATCCACTAGCAAAAAAACCCAGCGTATTGTTGACTTCCACAGTTGTCAACGTTGCTAGCTGGGCAATTTCTTCGGCTGTTTTGGCACAGGCAGCATATTGTTGGCTGACAACCGCCGTCACTGTTAATGCACCTGTCAAGATGATTGTCAGCGCGTCAAACCGCAAACTCCACACATTCATCGATAACTCCCTAGATGAAACGAGGCGAACTGCAAATATATACTAATCGGAATTCCCCAACTGGATTTAACCATTTTCTCCAATAATTCCGCTGTTGGTTCATTTCCATCTTCAAAAGCATAGACGCCAAAATTTGGATCTCGATACTTGCCCCTACCGTTAATCCCCACCAAGAAACCTTTGGCATTAAAAATCGGGTCGCTACTCATACCGATTTTAACCTCATTTGTATAGCCCAAGCTATAACCTTGAGGCAAAGATTTGGGTAGCAACACCGAAACGAAGACCGCGTCACCGCTAAAGCCCCAACCTCAGCACCCGCAGGAAAGCAGACTGCCAGCACGGGATCAGACACCGCTCCTGGCTCAATGCTGAATGGTGCTATTTTATACTCGATCGCGCTGCGAAACTGAACGATCGCCCGATCGATATCGTCCAGCAGCCTCATAACTCCTAGCAGTGGGTGGAGGAGGCTGTCGTCGGTGACAAGCCCGATCGCCACAACCTGCCAGTTAGTCAGCACCCTATAGATTTGGCCCTGCTGCCGAACGGACGATCGTCCCGGAACCAGAAGATTTCCCCGTCGGGATGCGTACCGTTGTTTGATGCGCCAAGTTTTCCACCTCAATCCTTGGAATTGGTGATGGGATGGAAAATTTGCCAATCTTTAAGGCTGTCCGAAGGGTGGGGAAAAGGGGGCAGTTGCGCCCCATCGGCAATGTTTTCCCCTAGCTTTTCGCTGACATCAATGTAAGGAATTTTACTGGTTTCATCAAAAGACGACATCCCGACATATCCTTGGCGCCAAGCCAACAAATTATACAAAGAGCCGATCGGGTCTTGGCCGGGTCTGAGGGTATAAATCAAATTTTGACACCGCCCATTGACTTGATTCGCCGTGCAGATGACGTTCTGGCCGTTCATTTGGCCCGCAGTAATGTACTTAAGCATTCGTTGGCGGCGATAGGTTTCGAGGCGTTGAGTCACTAATTGACACCGAGTTGCTGGATCGTAGCCAGAACCGGAGAAATAATCGGAAGTCCACTCAATCCAAGGCTCTACGGCACCTTGAGCGTTTTGGTACACCGTCACCGGCGCACCGGTCGAGGTGTTACACCAAAATCCATTTTCCCCCGGTGCTCGCCGACCGTAACTCGGTCCAGAAGCAACCGTCAGGCCACTGAGGGCGATCGCTGTTGCCGCCAAAACTTTTGTCAATAATTGCTGTTTCATGATATTTTCACTCTTTATTTAGAGGATTCGGGACAAAAATCACCGAATGCTGAGATAACCCTCTTGACGCGCCTGTTCATTAAAGATCCGCTGACTTCGGAATAATGTGATTCGCGACTTGACCAGAAACCAGTTTTTTTTACGAAAACACTTCGTTGCAGCCCTTATGCCTGGTTAAAAAACCCGGTTTTTTTGCTCTTGATGCGTAAGTTTTGATATTGTTCGCGACTTACGTATTCCTTATAACCGCGCTTTCGACGCCGTTCACAAACCGCGCCGAAGGCGAGCTTAAAATACGCGTGCCAATCTGAATTCTGTCCTCATTACTACTAATCAAACTCAGGCTTTTACCAACCGGAAAGAGGCTTTTCACCTCAGACATTGGAAGAGATCGAGTTGCAACGGTACATCACACCACTGACAAGGTATTTGATATCACTTACGAGCTGGGTCGCGAGCTTGATCTGCTGAGACAGGTAAACTGCTGGGTTACACCACTGAGGGGTAAAACCCCTCTTGCCTGATCTCACACTAAAATCCACGTATTAACAAGAACTCTTAACTTGTTTTGATCTCCGTACTGCGGGAAATACTTCTAAGTGAGTGTAATCAGGGTCTAAGTGCTTTCTACCACCAAAATTCACCCTCCATACACTGACGTTTAGTAGAGTATTAAAAACTATGAACCATATCTGCAAACAGTTAGGATATTTAGGCGTTTGGTTAATTTTGATGGGCGGTAGCAGTTGTTCTAGCTCAGATGCAGCTACCTCAACCGAAAACCAGAGGCAACTCTCAGCAAGCGCCCCTCAGTTCCAACACCTACAGCTAACGGGAAATCAAATTGAGGCTCGATCGAGTCAATTAACGCAGCCTTCTAACTCTGTTGCGTCAGTTTTAGGCAGTGCTCCCCTCTCAGAAAATACTGCCACCATTACGGTTTATAAAGTAGACAATCTCTGTCAAACTCTGAAGCCTGAAACAGTTACAGGCCCAGAGAACCAGTTAATGTCATCGGCGGTTAATGAAGTGTTAAAGCAGCAGATTTTCGATAGTCTTGGTTTGGCTGGTTATCGCCTCAAGATCGATCGCGACCTCGGAATAGCTACCGTGGATCTTCGTGCATCGGGAAGTTCACGGCAGAAATTGCAAAATCTGTCCAGTTGTCAAATGTTAGGTTTGTTCGGGGGCGTGCGCCAAACTTTAACCAGTTATGCTCCTTGGCAAATCAAAACTGTTCGTTTTACAGAGCTTGGAGAGGATATTTTGAGTACAGTTCGAGAATAAGCTATTAAAATTATTGGAGATGGGACTTACGCAATTCTCCCCTTATAAACAAGGGTTGGGAGGGATTGAACAAACCTTCAAACCCTTTGATATTTGTTGATCCTGCTAAGTCCTGTGACCAAAACCCAGGTAATTCCTATGACACTACCTAACGGCCCCAAAGCTCCACCCTTGGTGCAGCTAATTCAATGGATCGGCGATCCCCTGACATTCCTGGATAAATGTGCCAAACAATACGGCGACATTTTCACAGCTCAAGTGAACAACGGGCAACCATTGGTGATGATCCACCACCCCCAAGCTGTCCAGGAGATGCTCAACAGCAACGCGTTTCACGCTCCAGGCCGCCTGAATAGTATTCTCAAAGCGCTCGTGGGAGAACAATCCATGTTTCTCCTCTCAGGAGAAAGGCACAAACGCGAGCGCCAATTATTGATGCCACCCTTTCACGGGGAACGGATGCGGAATTACGGCCAACTAATTTGCGATATTGCTCAAGATGTTGCCAGCAAATGGTCGGTCGATCGACCTTTTGTGGCCCGCAACGCGATGCAGGAAGTCACCATGCGGGTAATCTTGCAAGCTGTCTTCGGGCTCGATGACGGGCCGCGATTGGAAGAGCTCAGGCCCCTACTTGCCTCAGTCCTCGATATGACCAACTCTCCCCTGCGATCGAGTATGCTATTTTTCGGCTGGATGCAGCAAGATTGGGGCTCTTGGAGTCCTTGGGGACGCATGAAACAGCGGCAGCGGAAAGTTGACGCACTGATCGACGCAGAAATTGAAGAACGCAGACAGCAACCAGACGCCAACCGCACCGACATTCTCAGCTTAATGATGGCCGCCCGCGACGAAAACGGGCAACCAATGACCACTGAAGAATTGCGCGACGAGTTGATGACGCTGCTGGTTGCAGGCCACGAAACCACAGCAACGGCCCTAGCTTGGGCGTTTTACTGGATTCACCACTTGCCCTCGGTGCGCCAGAAGTTGCTGCAAGAATTGGACAGTTTGGGGGAAAATCCCGACCCGATGGAGATTTTCCGCTTACCTTACCTGAGTGCAGTTTGTCAGGAGACGCTGCGAATTTACCCCGTGGCAATGCTGACGTTTTCGCGAGAAGTGCTCACGCCCGTGGAACTGATGGGATATCAACTCGAACCGGGCACGGTTGTCATCGGCTCGATTTATTTGACCCACAGACGGGAGGATTTGTATCCAGAACCGCTGCAATTTAAACCTGAACGGTTTTTGGAGAGGCAATTCTCGCCTTACGAGTATTTGCCCTTTGGAGGCGGCAGCCGCCGCTGTATCGGCTTGGCGCTGGCGCAGTTGGAGATGAAACTCGTGCTGGCAACCATTTTGCGGAATTTCGACCTAGTATTGGCCGAGAAAAAGCCCGTACAGGCCAAACGCCGAGGGGTAACTTTAGGGCCTGCCGGCGGCGTGCGGATGGCGCTGCTGGGGCGGCGGATGCGGCAGCAGAAGCCTGAACCTGTCGCTACTGGGGTTTAAAGTCGCAGCGGTTACAGCGGGCGATCGAACTTTCTGCTTTGAGTGCAAACACTTTAGGGAGAATGTGCGATCGTCCGCAAATGCCACCATTTTTGGTAGCACCCGCTACAGATAAACAGCTAGAATCCTTAACCTGTAACCCTCGCCCCCTCTCACTTTTCAAATTTTCAGTCTAAAATGATATGAACCTTGCAAACACAGCCTGAAAGCAAAAGTGGGTGATTGCAATAGTCCTCTTGATATTTCAAAAGCCTGCCTGCCATACTTTAAAAACATATGCATACCCTGTTATTCAGCAAGGTCGGAAGCGCGTTGGCATTGCCAGCAATCTTCCGGCCTCTTTATTTTTTGGGCTACTTGAGGCATTGGGGACAAGATGTAGAAGGCAAGGCAAAAGTATAAATTCTCCCCCTGTCCTCGTCTCCCCCTGTCCCCAATCTAGAGCTTCTGCCTCTAATTCCAATAGAATCCGACAGCAAGTTTAAGGAATCACTAAGGAATAATTAATAACTTGTTAAATTATCTCCTTCTGTCCTTCTCTCAATCTTCTGTTTTCAGAAATTCCGATACCGAGACAGACTTCGGGAGACTCTCCAGATCTTGAATTTCGCTTTCGTGGGCAAAAAACTCGACTTCTTTGTCGTCAATCTGGATCTGATAGCTAGCGGTAGCTGTCACAACCCGTCGCTTTTTTTTATCTTCTATTAAAACCCAACACACGACAGGTCTTACCCATCTCTCAACGTGCTGGCTTTGCTTCGTACTCCCAAAGGCATACCAGCCTTTAGCTTCAATAATTTGAAGCACTTTAAAATCGTTATTTGCCATATTTCTATCGCGTTAAGTTCAGTATTCTTCTTAGATATAACGGCTAGCTTGCTAAGCATGGCAAAAGTTTGGCAATTCCAAGCCGCACTAGATAACCTGATTTTTAGTCAGGAGAAGCGGGTTGACAAGGCCTTGTCTGCGTTGTTGCCTGCTAAATGTAGTGCGAGCTTTTTGTACTCTCCCACAATTACCGTAAAGTATCTATACCGCATCCTCAAAAAATATTCTCGCATTAGCCTCAACAGCAGCCAACTAGACCTTAGCTAGCTGCATATAAGTGGATACCAACTGCTTCTAACGCCTGGTTGGTGAGAGCGATCGGCATACAATCTTGTTAAGACTTTTTGCTGCAATCAACTGTCATCTTTACCCGATCGGGTAAAACTTAACTAGAGATTGTCGATTTCAATTCTAAGCCTCGGCGCGCCTAATTCCTAATTAATTGTATGGTGTAGTTGATAATTGCCAAACTGTCGATCGCACTAAACTACCGTGTCTAACTCTTCGATTACCGTCACCGTTAAACTGTTCGCCGCCTTCGGTGAAGCCTACGGCGTTTCGGAACTGACATTAGAACTTCCTCCCGAAACCCCAGTGCTAAGAGTGCTCGAAAGCTCGATCGCCCAATATCCTCAATTAGAACAATGGCGCGATCGCACCCGCTTCGGCCTCAACCTGGAATTCGTCTCCCCCGACACCATCCTCCAAGACGGCGACGAAGTTGTACTCATCCCCCCCGTCAGCGGCGGGTAGGCTAAGTTGGTTAATCAAAAATTCGAGGTTTTGTAGTTGTGTTCGATCGCACGACTGCCCAATTCTTAGCCCAAAAAAGATTTATTAAGTTTTGTAACAATTCCGTCGGCAAATCATCCTTGAGCTCGATCGGGCGGGGACGCGAACCTGACAATCTCGATTCCCATCCCGATCCTGAAAAAAAGTCAAATCCTTGTGGGGAGTAGGGTTTGGGCATCCCGCCCGCCCAAATATCAAAGTTAAATACACCACTGTTTAACTGAAAAGTCACTGGAAATCAATCCCGACTAAAAAAATCGGGTATGGTTGACGGGGGTAAATTGACCGTGCTAATCTTGCACAAGAATTAACAAACATCGCAAAACTAGAGAGTTGAGCTATGACCCAGGCGACCCGAACACAATCCACAGCAGCAACCTTCACAGCCCTTAAATGTAAAGAATGCGGTGAAGAGTACGAACTCCAAGCTAAGCACGTCTGCGATTGCTGTTTTGGCCCGCTTGAAGTCAAGTACGACTACGACGCCATCCGCCGCAGCGTCACTCGCCAAACCATCGAAGCCGGCCCCAACTCGATCTGGCGCTACCGCGCATTTTTACCAGTCGCTACAGATAACGTCATCGATGTCGGCACTGGGATGACTCCTCTATTAAAATCCCACCGCTTGGCGCGCCGCCTCGGTCTAAAAAATCTTTATATTAAAAACGATGCCGTCAATATGCCCACTCTCAGCTTTAAAGACAGAGTGGTGTCAGTTGCCCTCAGCAGAGCGAGAGAATTGGGTTTCACAACGGTATCCTGTGCCAGCACTGGCAACTTAGCTAACTCCACCGCTGCGATCGCCGCCCACGCAGGCCTCGATTGCGTAGTCTTCATCCCCTCCGACTTAGAAGCAGGCAAAGTCCTCGGCACTCTGATTTACAATCCAACTGTCATGGCAGTTCACGGCAACTACGACCAAGTTAACCGTCTCTGTTGCGAAGTCGCTAATACACATGGCTGGGGATTTGTCAATATCAACTTGCGTCCCTACTATTCCGAAGGCTCGAAAACCCTCGGCTACGAAGTTGCCGAACAGCTAGGCTGGCAATTGCCCGATCACATCGTCGCTCCCCTCGCCTCCGGCTCTTTGTTCACAAAAATTTACAAAGGTTTTCAAGAATTCATCGAAGTCGGTTTAGTTGATGAAAAGAAAGTTCGGTTCAGCGGCGCCCAAGCTGACGGCTGTTCCCCCATCGCCCAAGCATTCCGCGAAGGCCGTGATTTCGTCAAACCCGTGAAACCGAATACAATTGCTAAGTCGATCGCGATCGGCAATCCAGCCGACGGTATGTACGCCTTGGAAGTCGCCCGCAAAACCAACGGCAACATCGAATCCGTCAGCGACACCGAAATCATCGAAGGCATGAAACTGCTAGCAGAAACTGAAGGCATCTTCACTGAAACCGCAGGCGGCACCACGATCGCAGTCTTGAAGAAACTCGTAGAAGCAGGTAAAATCAATCCCGACGAAACCACCGTCGCCTACATCACCGGCAACGGTTTGAAAACGCAAGAAGCAGTTCAAGGCTACATCGGCGAACCCATCACCCTCGAACCGAAACTAGAAGCGTTCGAGCGCGCCCTCGAACGCGCCCGCACCCTCGAACGCTTAGAATGGCAACAAGCTTCGGTTTAATTATTAGTCCTTAGTCATTGGTCATTAGTCATTAGTCATTAGTTGTTAAGCTCTTGAGTGATGACAACTGACTGCTAACAACCGAAAACTGACTACTGACCAAGGACTACTGACTAAGGACAACGGACAACTGACCACTGACTACTGACTAAGGACTAAAAAATGACCGTCAAAGTTTTAATTCCCACTCCCCTGCAAAAATTCACCAACAATCAAGCCACCATCGAATGCGGCGGCGGCAATATTTCCGAACTGATAGAATCCCTGGAAACAAATTGTCCCGGCATCAAAAAAAGCCTGTGCGATGAAAAGGGAGAACCCCGCAGATTTTTAAACTTCTACGTCAACAGCGAAGACATCCGCTTTTTGGAAGGCACAGGAACAGCACTCCAAGATGGTGATGAAGTTAGTATTGTTCCAGCAGTTGCTGGTGGCTGATTTTGCAACCGCAGATGGTGGCAGATAAACACAGATGAACGCAGATAGAATTAATTACTATCTGCGTTCATCTGTGTTTATCTGCGGTTGAGAAACAAGTCCCTGGTAAAGCCAGGAATTGTTAATTCTAGGAAACGACGGAAGCGACTTTTGCTGCTGTCCGGGGGCGACGGCGACCTGTTACTGCATTAGCAGGAACTGGCGCTGGCGCTGATGTCGATGATGGCCCTAATAGCTTGGGTGCTTCTAAAGAACCTGGAGCTACTGCTGCTTTTTCCCATTGGACAAATAATGCTCCTTCGGGAATTTGCATCAGGAATACTAGCATGGGATTGCTTTGAAGTTCCCGGCGCAGTACGCGCTGAATTGCCCGTTCAATTTGCGTTTGCACTCCAACCCAGTCCACATCAACTCCTGATTCGGCAGTTGTTGAAGGTCTGACAAATTCTGACCAACGATCGCCTAAAATAGTCTCAATCGTTTGTGTGATCGATTGTTGTAGCAGTTCGCGATCGGCTGATGTGACTACACCTTTCAAGTGTATTTGCGGCGTAGCAACCAACTTGCCTTCTGCATTTAACGCCGCAGCTACTGTCACCGCGCCATCTCCGGCCAACTGCTGGCGTTCTTTGAGGACGTTCGCCTTGACAACGCCCGATCGAGAAGAATCTACTAATTCAATTCCTGAAGGTACTTTAGTACCAAGTCGCATCGAATTTTCAGTTAATTCTACGACATCGCCGTTGTCAATAATCACCATATTGCTCGCGGGAATGCCCATGCTTTGAGCCGTCTTGGAGTGCTGAACCAGCATCCGGTGTTCTCCGTGCACTGGCAAGAAGAACTTGGGACGAGTCATGTTAATCATTAACTTTTGGTCTTCTTGACAGCCGTGTCCCGAAACGTGAATGCCTTTGTCGCGGCCGTAAACCACGTTTGCGCCCAGCATCATCAGTTTATCGATCGTGTTTACCACTGCGATCGTATTTCCCGGAATTGGGTTAGCTGAGAATATGACTGTATCGCCTTTTCTGATTTTCAGTTCGTGATGTTCGCCGTTAGCAATGCGAGTCATCGCCGCCATCGGTTCGCCTTGGGAACCTGTGGTTAAAATCAGTACCTTGTCTTCAGCCAAATTGCGGATTTCTTTCAGCGGTTTGAAAAGACTATCTTCGCATTTGATGTAGCCGAGATTGCGGCAGTGAGCGATGACATTCAGCATCGACCGGCCAACCACTCCGACATACCGATTGTTTTTCTTAGCCAAGTCCAAAACAATTTGCAATCGGTGTACCGACGAAGCAAAAGTCGTCAGCAGTACCCGTCCCGTTGCTTGAGCGATAATTCTGTCTAAATTCGGAGCCACAGAACGTTCCGAAGCGGTAAAACCGGGAACTTCCGAGTTAGTAGAATCGCTGATCAAGCACAGCACGCCTCTTTCGCCGTACTCAGCCAGCTTTTGCAAATCAAAATGCTCGCCGTCTACAGGAGTGTGGTCAATTTTAAAGTCTCCAGTGTGAATAATAATTCCGACGGGAGTGTGAATTGCCACAGTGAAACTGTCGGCCATCGAGTGAGTGTTGCGAATGTATTCGACTAAGAAATGCTTGCCAATTCTGACCGTATCCCGTGGTCGAACTGTTCTCAATTCAGTGCGGTGAGATACTCCGGCTTCTTCCAATTTTCCGGCGAGCAAAGCCATCGCCAAACGCGGGCCGTAGATGACTGGAATTTCAAATTGCTTGAGGTGATAAGGGATGCCACCGATGTGGTCTTCGTGACCGTGTGTCACGATCATGCCTTGAATTTTGTGGCTGTTTTCCCGCAGGTAAGTCATGTCTGGGAGGACAATATTTACCCCGTGCATTCCATCTGTGGGGAAGGCTAAACCGGCATCTAAAAGAATGATTTCGTCGCCGTACTCGAACACACAAGTGTTTTTGCCGATTTCGTGCAGCCCGCCGAGGGGAATAACTTTTAGAGCTGATGCAGTTGTATTTTTGATCATGCGTATCCTTTGTTAGTTGTTTTTGTTATTGGTCTGTTAACTGTTGACTGTTAACTGTTGACTGTTGACTGTTGTCTGTTGTCTGTTGACTGTTGACTGTTGACTGTTGTTTTTTTTCTACTGTCTTTTGTCGTCTGCTGTTCGTTGATCTTGGGGATTTTTTTCAAGATATTTGTGGAAAACTCCCCTACGGGTTTTACTCTCCCGTACAATCAGTCGTCTTCGGCCTTCAATCTTTAACTTTCAGTCTTTAATCATTCACTATTAGCTAATTACTAAAAGTTAATGACTAATGACTGATGACTAATGACTAATGACTGATGACAACCAAATATTCAGTTGTCTGAAAACTCGTTCTCGCCTATCTCGTCTAGCTAGCTGATACCTGTGCTAGCTGACTCAGTACGTCCTTTAACTTTTGAGTTACCTCAACGGGCGGATCGCACAGGGGCGGACGGGTGGAGCCTACATCCCAGCCTTGAAGCTTGAGAGCTGTCTTGACGAGAATGGGATTTGTGGTGAGAAAAAGAGCTTTAAACAGGTCAAAAAGTTGCAAGTGAATCTGGGTAGCGACTTGAACTTGACCGGCTTCGAAAGCTTTGATCATCTGTTGCAGTTGCTCTCCTACCAGATGGCTGGCTACGCTAACTACACCAGATCCTCCTACCGCCAACATTGGCAAAGTTAGGGAATCATCTCCAGAATAGATGGCAAATTCAGGGGATGTCAAGCACCGAATTTGACTTGCTTGATCCAAGTTGCCACTTGCTTCTTTTACGGCCACAATGTTGGGGATTTGGGCCAATCGAGCCACCGTCTCCGGCAACATATTCTGACCAGTGCGACCGGGGATGTTATATAACATTATAGGCAATTCTGGAGCAGATTGCGCGATCGCCCGAAAATGATTATATAAACCTTCTTGCGGCGGCTTGTTGTAATAAGGAACCACCTGCAAACAGCCGTCTAACCCAAGTTTAGCTGCTTTTTGGGTAGCTGCGACTGCTTCTGAAGTAGAATTAGATCCGGCTCCTGCGATTACCAACGCCTTACCGACCACCGCCTTTTGTACCACCTGAAATAATTCGTACTCTTCATCCCAGGTCATAGTGGGAGACTCGCCAGTAGTGCCGCACACTACCAAGCTATCTGTACCGCGATCGGCTAAATGAACTGCCAATTGTTCTGCTACCGCATAGTTAACGCTGCCGTCTTCCTTAAACGGCGTAATCATTGCAGTCAGAACCCGTCCAAACTTTACCACACTTTCTCCGATTTTAGACTGTTGATTTTTGATTTTAAATTTTTGATTTCAGATGAAAGGTTTATCTAAAATCCCCTATTTCAATTTCCCAATTGCGAGGGTTCCCGCTAATTAGAAGCCGCCGCCACTTGGGTTCGCAACAAATCTTTTTGGGCCAGCAACTCAGCTATCTGCACCGCATTTAAAGCCGCCCCTTTGCGGATTTGATCGCCAGACAGCCACATCTCCAACCCACAGGGGTGAGAAATATCTTGGCGAATCCTGCCGACTAACACCTCATCCTTACCGCTGGCCTCTACAGGCATCGGGAAATAATTAGCTTGCCAGTCTTCTACCAGCTTAACCCCGCTTGCCTGCTTTAAGATTTCCCTGGCCTCTATCGCGCTAAAAGGCTCTGCAAACTCTAGGTTAATCGCTTCCGAATGAGCTCGCAGTACGGGAACCCGCACACAAGTTGCCGTAATTTTAATCTCGTCCGTACCAAATATCTTCCGAGTTTCGTTTACCATTTTCATCTCTTCTTCACAATACCCTAAATCATTAATCGGGGTGTTGTGCGGAAACAAATTAAATGCTAAGGGGTAGGGAAATATATCTGTTTTGGGCGTTTCCCCCTGCAAAATTGCTCTTGCTTGAGCTTTCATTTCCTCCATTGCCCTCGCCCCAGCCCCGCTGGCAGACTGGTAAGTCGCTACAACGATGCGCTGTATCGGCCTAACTTTGTGAAGTGGCCAAACCGCAACTGCCATCAAAATAGTCGTGCAGTTGGGATTAGCAATTATACCTCGATGAGCTGCCGCCGCTTGGGGATTGACTTCTGGAACCACTAGCGGCACCGTCGCATCCATGCGGAAAGCGCTAGAATTGTCAATGACCACTGCTCCGGCTGCCACCGCTTGCGGAGCCCACAATTTAGAAGTAGAGCCGCCGGCAGAGGCGAGCACCAGATCTACATTATCAAACGATCGCGCCGAAACTGCTTCGACCGGCAGCATCTCGCCGCCAAAAGGCAAAGTTGTGCCTGCTGAACGTTCCGAAGCCAGCAGCTTCAAGTTAGAAATCGGAAAACTCCGGCTGTGCAATAGTTCTAGCAACTCGGCACCGACTGCGCCGGTGGCTCCTAAAATGGCAACTCGATAGGATTGAGACAAATTAGTTTCCTCCACAAATTAAAGTCTAAACGATCGAAATCAAAAATTTAAATAACTGCAATTCTCAATATCAAACTTAATTAATGTTATGCGACATCAGGAGCATGAGAGGATGGCAATGGTGCAGTTAACCGAAACGGGCTATCAAACTTCCCGATTGATCCGGGCGATCGTACCCAATACCAGTTTAGCATCTTTTGCTGCTCGCCCACGCCCAATCCGCATCCGGTTAAGTTTTGTGATATATCTGCATTTTCGCAGGCGCATCCATTGACTTTAACTAGCCGCAGAGGCAGGCAAGATTGACATCACAGGGCGATATGTGCTATGGTGCATCGGCAATTAGTGGACTTAACCTCCACATTCCTAGCAGCAAAAGCTAGTATCCTCAAACCAAAACTATTTGGCAAGAGCCAAAAAAGTAGCCGGCAATGACTTACAGTCTCATCCGGTAAAGGTTTTGTAGTTGTGCCGTTACGAGTCAAAGCGTACAAAATTAAAATGCAGGCAAAGTCAGATTTGTATGTATTTTATTACACTATTGTTAAATATCAAAAAAGCCGATGAAAGTAACCCAGGAAAAACTTCCAGCTAGCCAAATTGGTCTGGAAATCGAAGTACCGTCAGAAAAGTCAAAACAAGCTTACGAGCAAGTAATTAAACAATTTGCTCGCGAGGTTAATATTCCTGGGTTCCGCAAAGGCAAAGTTCCCCGTCAAGTTTTGCTACAGCGCCTAGGCCAGACTCGTTTGAAGGCGACGGCTTTGGAAAATTTGATTAATGATTCCCTGCAAAAAGCCCTCGAACAAGAAAAAATTGCCGCAATTGGCAGTTTTGAACTGAGCACTGAGTTTGAAGAATTACTAGCTAAGTTCGATCCAGAACAGCCTCTGGTTTTTTCGGCTAAGGTTGACGTAAAACCCGAAGTGAAAATGGGTCAGTACACAGGTTTGCAGCTTCAAGCAGAAGAAGCTAAGTATGATGAGGCTCAGGTAGATGAGGTACTGGCAAAATATCGATCGGACAAAGCTACTTTAATCCCCGTAGAAGGCCGGCCGGCTCAGTTGGGAGACACAGCTTTGGTTGATTTCTCCGGTAGATTTGCAGAAGCACCCGAAGGCGAAACTCCGGCTGAAATTCCCGGCGGCGATGCAGAAGACTTTCAAGTAGAACTGTCGGAAAATCAGTTTGTACCGGGCTTTATCGAAGGCATGATCGGGATGAATCCGGGAGAAACTAGAGAAGTTTCCCTGCAGTTCCCCGACGAGTACAGCAGCGAAGAATTAGCCGGAAAACCGGCAGTTTTTATGATTACCCTCAAAGAACTTAAGGAAAAAGAATTGCCGGAGTTGGACGACGACTTCGCCCAAGAAGTCAGCGAGTTTGAAACTTTAGCAGAACTGCGCGAATCCCTCGAAACTCGGTTTAAAGCAGACCAAGAAAACAAGACATCAGCTAATAAGGAAAAAGCTATATCAGCAGCCCTCGTGCAGCTCATAGAAGTGGAAATTCCCGAAACAATGCTCGATCGCGAAATTGATTACTTGCTGAATCAACAAGCCCTCCAATTGAAAAATTACGGCATAGATATCAACCAACTCTTTACCGAAGAAAATATGGGCCCGATGCGGGAACGCTCGCGCCCGGAAGCAGTCGATCGGCTCAAGCAGACTCTAGCTCTGGCAGAAATAGCCAAGCTAGAATCCTTATCTGTGGAAGACGCAGAAGTATTAGAAGAAGTAGCAAAAGTCAGAAAACAATTTCCCAAAGGAAATTTTGATCCTATAAAATTGGTGGAATTTGTAGGAGAAGACTTGCTCAAACAAAAAACCCTGAAATGGTTGGAAGAAAAAGGAACAATCGAACTTGTACCTGAAGGCTCTCTGACTCCGGCAGCAGCAGAATCAGAAGAATCAGACGCTGAAGATTCAGCAGAAGCAGCCACGAGCGTTGAAGTGGAAGTTGTAGGCGAAGAATAGAACTTAAATGTGTTCAAATGTCCTAATTGGGGCATGAAATCAACCGTGATTTTAACGGCGCACCTGATCCTTAACTACAAGCTCCGGGTGCGCCTGATCCTTACTAAAAGCTCGGGGTGTCCACTAGAAGTAGAAGCAGCGCTGATTTACAAGTAGGTCTTTTAACTCATTCACCCCGCGAGCCTTGCGAGTCACTCCAGCGTTGCGCCCAGCGCAGAAAGCAATTTCACAACTCAAAACTCGGCATTCCCCCGATCTCCGTTCAGAAGAGGCATAATAGTTAAAAGCTGGCAGCTTAATTTAAAGCTTTCATCAGCAGCAGCAAATTGTCTAGAATCCTTGACTGGTGTCTTATGGTTGTATCTCAATCTTCCAATTACCTAATTACAAGCTATAACGATTTTGATGTCAGTTCCAGCCCCAGCAATGTAGTGCCGATGGTACTAGAACAGTCGGGGATGGGCGAGCGGGCCTTTGACATTTACTCGCGCTTGCTGCGGGAGCGAATTGTGTTTTTAGGAACTCCCGTAACCGATGAAGTGGCTGACTCGATCGTAGCTCAGCTATTGTATCTAGATGCCGAAGATCCAGAAAAAGATGTCCAAATGTACATTAATTCCCCCGGCGGCTCGGTGACGGCGGGTATGGCAATTTATGACACAATGCAGCAAATCCGCCCGGATGTGGTAACGATTTGTTACGGTTTGGCAGCGAGTATGGGCGCATTTCTGCTGACAGCAGGAGCCCACGGTAAGCGGATGTCTCTTCCGAGTTCCCGGATTATGATTCACCAGCCACTCGGAGGCGCTCAAGGTCAAGCAGTGGATATTGAGATTCAAGCCAAGGAAATCCTTTATCATAAGCGTAAGCTGAATGAACTGCTAGCGCACCACACAGGTCAACCGATCGACAAATTAGAGGCGGATACAGAGCGCGACTTTTTTATGTCAGCCGAGGAAGCCAAAAATTACGGTTTGGTCGATCGAGTTATCGAAAAGGAAAACCTTCCGGCGGCGGGAGAGAATGTCACTCCACTGAAATAAGAGGCTGTTATGTCTAAGTACGACTCCCATCTAAAATGTTCGTTTTGTGGCAAGTCTCAAGAGCAAGTACGCAAGTTGATCGCAGGGCCCGGGGTGTATATCTGCGACGAATGCGTAGACTTGTGCAATGAAATTTTAGATGAGGAGTTGTTTGATTCGAGTGCAGTGCCCGCAGCGGCGGTGGCCCCGAAGCAGGAAACGACGCAAAAGCGCCGCGCTACCTCGGGCAAAAGTATGTTGATGAGCCAAATTCCGAAGCCGAGGGAAATTAAAAATTACCTCGACGAAAACGCGATCGGGCAAGATGAGGCGAAAAAGGTGCTCTCGGTGGCAGTTTACAACCACTACAAGCGCCTCAGCTTTATCCATGCCAAAAATAGCGGCAAGCACCCCCCGGAAGAAGTAGAACTGCAAAAATCGAATATTTTGTTGATCGGGCCGACGGGCTGCGGAAAAACTCTGCTGGCTCAGACGTTGGCGGATATGCTAGACGTGCCGTTTGCGGTGGCTGACGCGACGACTCTGACGGAAGCCGGCTATGTCGGGGAAGATGTGGAAAATATTTTGCTGCGGCTGCTGCAGGTGGCAGATATGGATGTGGAAGAGGCGCAGCGCGGAATTATTTATATTGATGAAATTGACAAAATTGCCCGGAAGAGCGAAAATCCTTCGATTACGCGGGATGTCTCTGGAGAAGGGGTGCAGCAGGCGCTACTGAAAATGCTTGAGGGGACGATCGCCAATGTACCTCCCCAAGGCGGCCGCAAGCATCCCTACCAAGACTGCATCCAAATAGACACCAGCAATATCATGTTTATCTGCGGCGGTGCTTTTGTCGGTCTGGAGAAAGTGATAGAGCAGAGAACGGGTAAAAAGTCAATGGGTTTTATTCAGCCCGGAGAAGCTCAGCCGAAGGAAAAGCGGGCTGCTGATGTACTCAAGCAACTGGAACCGGATGATTTGGTGAAGTTTGGGATGATTCCTGAGTTTATTGGGCGGGTGCCGGTGGCGGCGGTGTTAGAGCCGCTGGATGAGGAAACGCTGATGGCGATTTTGACGGAACCGCGCAATGCTTTGGTTAAGCAGTATCAAAAGCTGCTGAAGATGGATAATGTGCAGTTGGACTTTAAGCCGGATGCGATTCGGGCCATCGCCCAGGAAGCATACCGCCGCAAAACAGGAGCGCGGGCGCTGCGGGGAATTGTCGAAGAATTGATGTTGGATGTGATGTACGAGTTGCCGTCGCGCAAGGATGTTGCCCGGTGTACGATTACTAAGGAAATGGTCGAGAAGCGATCGACGGCTGAGTTGTTGGTACTTCCGTCTTCGCTGCCAAAACCGGAGTCGGCTTAAAAGTATCGGTTTTCAGGATAGCAATTGACCGTACAAGATTGCAAAAGTCCTGCTCATCAAATTTTCGGACGGGCAAGATGCCCATTCCACAAGAAAAAAAGTTTTTGTGCGATGGGAATCCTGCCCGTCTTAATTATTTTTGCCAGAAATCTATGGAAACTTCCATTCAAGCATACCTGCGCTTTGCCACCAGCCAGCAGCGCGACACCGAGCGCATCGGCCCCTTCCTCGCTACCTTCAGCCCCCACAGCGCCAACCCTTATCTCAACTATGCGATTCCCGACGACGGCGCCGCACCATCCCTCGCCGATGTCAACGCGCTAATCGCTGCATACTCTGGGCGCGCGCGAAAGCCACGTTTGGAATATTTCACGAAACTAGCGCCCGCTGTCGAAGAAGCCCTGATATCCGCCGGTTTCACCGTTGAGGGACGCTTGCCGCTGATGACTTGCACTCCGGGCTCCGAGAAATTGCTTCCGATTCCGCCAGATATCGAACTCATTGTGCCAGTTTCCGAGGCTGAGATCCTCGGTACAGTGGCGGCGCAAAACGAGGCTTTCACAGAGGCTGCACCAAGCCCTGAAGACGTTGACAGTCTTCGGAAAAGTCTCGCAGCGGGCGGCATTGCGGTACTCGCCCGCGTCGCAGCAACGGGGGAACCGGCGGGCGCTGGAGTCTGCACGCCCCCCCAAAATCAAACGACTGAAATCGCTGGTATTGGCGTGCGCGCTTCATTTCGGCGGCGGGGAATCGCAGGGGCTTTGACGGCGCGGTTGTTGCGAGAGGCTTTCGATGCGGGTGTTATGGTGGCGTTTCTGATGACGCTACACGAGCAGGAATTTCGAGTTTACACCAAAGCGGGATTTTGGGCGATCGGCGAAATCTTGCATATTTCGCTCCCGCCCCAGTAAACATTCACCAATCGATGAAATCATCCTGAGCTAACTCAGCAGATAACTCAGGAAAATCCGGTTCAGTTTCCAAGCTGAAACTCCCCGACTCCCAAATCTCTAAATCATCCGACAAATCGACTACTTGTCCCTCAAACATATCAGCCCATTGCCTACTCGTATTCGCGACAGCTTGAGCATCAGCCCGCACCGCGACAGCCTGAGCATTTAAGTCATTCTGAGAGTCTGTAGAGCCGTTTGTCTGCCGCAGAGGTTCAGAAACATTTGGCAGCTTGGCGGCAGTATTTTCACTCGCCCAGGAGTGTTTTTGCTCTTCTCCCCCATTCCCCAAGAAATCATCGGGAATCTCAGAACTCGCTGAGTGCTGCACCTGTTGATTCGTATCAATAACAGGAGGAGAATTCCTAGGAGTTTCGGCAACACTTCCGTGAGAATTTGGCAAATCCGGGGCGCGGGAACTATTAGTTTCAGCGGGATTTGTCACTCCCACTTTTACTGTTACTTGACGGTTAAAAACTTGCACAAAAGCTTCTTCAATATTAGCTACTTTGTCTTTAACCATCTTCAGCAACGGCTGCGAACTAATCTTAACATAAGCACTATCATTGCTAAAAGTTACTAGCTGTCCGTGTTGGCGAAGTAGCGATTGAGTACCGTGGGGGCGAACGCGATCAAGTACCTGTTCCCATACTCGATTTAAATCGATTTCATCGGCTGAATTAGTCGGGGAATAATTTGTTTGATTCGTTTCAGCAGTTGGTACAGGTGCGGGAATCGCTGCATGAGGTGTGCTTTCTATTCGATTAGCTACAGGCTGCGAAGTCGGTGGAGGATTTTGCGAATTGGGAACTGAAGATTGTTCAATATTAGATGTCTGGTCCCCCCCCGATTGTAGGGGCGGTGTCCCCGTGCCCGCCCTGGCTTGATGGGGGTGAATTTGTGATGGAGCAATATTTTTACCTGGTTCGGCTGTTGGTTGTGGCTGAGTTCTAATTGCTGATGGCAACAATCCCAACAGCGTTACTTCCAGCCACAAACGCGGCTGAGTGGTGTTTTTAATTTGCACTTCGTGGGTTTGCAAATGTTTCTGACTTGCCAAAATTAACTCGGCATCCCAAGCACGGGCAAAATCACAGAGTTTTTCCCAAGTTGCGGCAGTTAAAGCTACTAAATCTGAGCGTTTTGGGGCTGCTTTGGCTATTAGCAAATCTCGGTAAAAGCTGGCGAGACTTTGCAGCACGATTAGCGGTTCTCGTCCTCTATCCATTAGGTGGCGAGTCATGTCTACTAAGGCTGTAGCGTCATCGTTTTCAATGGCTTGCAGCAGTTCCATTAAGTCATTTTCGGGGACTGCACCGACTAAATCCCAAACTTTTTCGACTGTTATTTCACCCTGAAATAAGCTTAGTTGGTCGAGCAAACTTTCGGCATCTCGCAGACCACCTTGGGCGATTTGAGCAACCATTTGTACTGCATCGCTAGCAATATTGATATTTTCTAATTGGGCAATCTTGTGCAAATGAGCAATCATTGCATCGAGGGGGATGCGGCGAAAGTCGAACTTTTGGCAACGAGAAATAATAGTTGGTAATACTCTTTGTGGGTCAGTTGTTGCGAGAACGAATACAACGCGATCGGGCGGTTCTTCTAGGGTTTTTAGTAAGGCATTAAATGCCTGGGTACTGAGCATATGAACTTCGTCGATTACATATACTTTATAGCGACACTGTACGGGAGCAAATTGAGCTCGTTCGATCAAATCCCGAATGTTATCTACTCCGGTGTTGCTGGCGGCGTCAATTTCGATGACATCTAGTGTGGAACCTCGGGCAATTTCTTGGCAAACGTTGCATTTGCCGCAGGGTGTGGGGGTGGGGGCAACCGTAGAAATACAGTTGAGGGATTTGGCGAAAATTCTGGCGCTGGAGGTTTTACCGGTGCCTCTGGGGCCGGTGAATAGATATGCTGGTGCTATGCGCTCTTGTAGGATGGCGCTGGTGAGGGTTTGGGCGATCGCCTCTTGACCGACTAATTCGGCAAATGTCTGAGGGCGATATTTGTGGTGCAGGGGTTCGTAGGTCACGATCGAATATTGGTGGTATTAGCTGTAATCTTAGCTAAGGAGACGTTGTTTGATCGCACCATAGCTCGACTTTCACTGCAAGCCACCCGGTGGGCTTCCACGGCGGGAGTGAGCCAACAGTAGGAATTATCACCCTCCCAACGTCCTCCCCTCGATCGTGCGGGCGATCGGCTGTTCTGCTTGATGTTTTCCGCTGCTCGCTCTCAGAGTTACTATTAATTTATGTGTATTTCTTTTTATTTTGCTAAAAACGGATACCGCCGAACAAACATTTTTTTAACTGTATTGGTATAATATATTACAGACAATTCACCATTTCTACTAACCAGTACCAGCGCGGGATTTTCCGATATTTCGGAAACCTGCTTGCAGTTAAAGATAAAGTATTAATTAGAGGGTGCGTGCTCCGGTTGCAGAAATCCAGTTGTACCAAGATGATGGTGGAATGATGTCAATGTTGATTCATCCCGTTGCACTACCAGCTCTACTCTGGGGTTCTGTATAAATATAGCGTCAAATTTTACCCTTTAAAAGCCCATGTCAACCCAAATAATCCTTGTAGAACCAAGGTTGGCAGTAGCCTCTCCCAAACCTAAACAGGCTAAACCCGGACATCCGTCCTCAGACCAACTCTTCATGGGAGCCTCGGGATTACTGTTGTTATTGCTTATCGGTTTAGCGGTGTTTACCAAGTTAAAACTCGACGGTTTGAGCAAAAAGCTCACATTTGAAGAGTTTAGAAATCGAGAACTCCAGAAAAAATACAAAATGGCTCTGGAAACCATCTCAAAAATGGAAAAAAATCCCGACCTGATCCACTCGCGAGACTTTAATTTAGACTACCTGAGAATGCGGATGGCGGAAGAAGTTTTTCACTTTGGCATTGTGAACCAGATTAAGCAAAAAGTCAAAGAAAAAATTAGTATTGCCCTACGTCCGACGCAGAGTGCGGTGGGAGAGAAAAACGGGAATGCCGGCAGCGGCAGGCAAGTGGATTCGATGTTTGATATCGAATACGAAACTGGCGATCCCGCAGTAAAAATAGAAAAACGAGTGCTGTTTCGGATTCAAATTAAGCTGATGAAACTGCCGACTCAGGCAACATCGGCGACAATTAATCAAATTATTGACTGTTTGGAAACTTATCTGAGTCCTTCAGACGATCACGACAGTTGGCAGCCGACAATTCAAGGTCGCATAGTTCATATTGAGTGGGATCAAAAAGCCAAGCCGACGCCGATGTTGGTGCTGGAACAGTCGAATGAAGGGGTGAACGTTACCTTTAGGACTACGAGAACGCCTGCCGGACGACCTGCAAATGACCTTCAGAGCCAGTTGACAGGAGCGAAAGGCCAAAAAAGCGGCAAAAGTAGTTCTAAAAGTCCAGCAAAAGGTGCAACAAAAAGTCCTGCTAAGGTAGGAGGAAAGCGTCCCGGTTCTCGGAAATAAGTTGAGGTGGATTAATATTATTTTCCCGAAATAACGCCGGTTGTAGCGGCTGTAGATGTATCTTGTGCGAGGTAGCCGTCTTCCATGTGAATAATGCGATCGGCTATGTCTAAAATGCGGTTGTCGTGGGTGACAAGCAAAATAGTGCAGTGCTGTTCTTTGGCCAAACCTCGCATAATTTCTACCACATCTCGACCTGATTTACTGTCTAGTGCTGCTGTGGGTTCGTCTGCTAATACTAATTTCGGCTGGCTGACTAATGCCCGGGCGATCGCCACTCTTTGTTTCTGGCCACCAGAAAGACTGTCCGGGTAATAATCTATTCTTTCTCCCAACCCTACAGCTTCCAGCATTCCCTCTATTTTATCATTAGTTTCTTGGGGAGAAAGATGACTGTGCAGTTCTAAAGACATTTGCACATTTTGCCTAGCTGTCAAGCATTTGAGCAAATTGTGAGCTTGGAAAATATAGCCGATGTCGCGGCGGACTTTAACTAATTTATTTTTCGGCGTTCCCCGCAATTCTTGAGCGAGAATTTTCAGACTACCTTCTTGAATCGATCGCAAAGCTCCAATCAAGGTTAACAATGTTGTTTTACCAGACCCAGAAGGCCCAGTCATCAGCACGATTTCGCCCGGATAAATTTCGAGGTTGATGTCAAATAATGTCTGTTTGCGAAGTTGTCCTTCGCCGAAGGAATGATTGAGATTTTTAATTGAAATAACTGGTGTAGCGTTCATTCGATTTTGGATTTTCGCATTGAAGATTTTCGATGGGACAGGAAGAGCCTCGAATATTCGATCGCCCCCTTTTCCCTATCCTCACAAAATAAAGCAACAGCCAAGACTCAAATGAGGTCGGGATCGATTCCCCGCGATCGCAAATAAGCAGCCAATCGCTCTTTTTGTTCTCGTTCGCGATCGGCGCGTTGACTCTCGGCTTCAGCGCGTCGACTCTCGGCTTCAGCGCGTTGGCGTTCCTGTTCGGCGTGGAGGCTCTCCAATCTAGCTCTCTCGCTCCCGGTCAGCAACAAATTTCCCTCGCTATCCCACCAGCGCAACCACTGTTGTGTCTGATTTTGATAGCTACCCGACCACACGCCCAACTCTACTCCCATCAGGTCGATCGGGTAATGTCCGCGATCGTTCGGCTCCAAGCGCCGATATCTAGTATTCACGCAATTGTAGACTTCTAATTCATTGGTTTGGATCTTGTAAATAGCGTAGTAGGGAATTCTGATAATCCGCTCGTATACCCAAAACTTTCCCGGTTTCTGGTTTCCCCCGGATGGCAAAGCAGATAAGGGAGTATTGTCGAGTTCTTCAGAACCATCACCGCTAGCAAATTCGATCGCGATCAACGGCGCAATATACTCGCGCCACAACACGTAGGAACGCCGATATTGCCCATCTAATCGGGGAGGCACGTTGGGGATGTAGAACCAGTCAGGTGCTTCGGCTCCGCGTTCTGGAGGCTCGGTTTCGCGCCAGTAGATGCCACAATCTTGCCCGATCGCATACTGTCCGTCGGGATGCAGATTTTGCAGTGTAATTTCTAGGGAGTCGGTGAGCAAAATGCTCTGAGGATGTTCTTGAAAGTTTTTCACAAACGTGCCGTCAGATTCGGGGAGTTGGGTGTGATCGGGAAAGGCGGGAGGCAACGCTGTGGGGTTGAGGCTTTGGGTCATAGCGTAGAACCGAGGGAGAGTGCGATCGAGAGTGAGACGGATACTCTCCTACAGCATAGCGTTCGATCGGCACAGCTATCCAATTCCTTAAAGATACGAAGCAACCGGATTTCTGAGATTTCTTCCCTCAACATCCATCTGTGAAATTCGTTAAATACTGCACATTAATCGTTGTCAAACTTCCTTGTTCCTTCCTTAAAAAATATCCGCCGGGTCAGCCGCCTGCAACTTCCGAACTGCGATCGCCCCGGACACAGAACACATGACAACTGTCATTGCAAAAACAGTTCCAGCTTTCATCAAAGTCATGTACATCGGCAAACTCGTAGCACTTCTCCCTAAATTATACAGCAGCAGAGAAACCCCAAACCCCGGCAAATAACCAAGAATCGCCAAAATCAAAGCCTCTTGAAACACCACACCCAAAAAGTAAATGTCCTTATATCCCATCGCCTTGAGCGTAGCGTATTCGGGTAAATGATCCGTAACATCAGTATAAAGAATTTGATAAACAATCACTATCCCAACGATAAATCCCATTGCCGCGCCGAGAGTGAAAACAAATCCGATAGAGGTACTTTCCTGCCAATATTTTTTTTCAAAATCTACAAACTCTTCTTTAGAAGAAATTCTCACATCATTCGGCAAAGTTGCCCTCATTTTATCAACAACAGCCTTAACATCTGTTCCCGGCTGCAAGTGAACAATACCTATATCGATTAAACCTCTTGTTCTCCGCGTCGAAAAAATCCGCATAAAGTTCAAATCGCTGGTGACAAGATTTCCGTCGGCACCGAAAGAGGCCCCTATAGTAAATAAACCATCTACCCTAACGCGGCGATTGTCCACTTCAGTTTCAACAACTTTTCCCTGTTTGAAATATTCTGCTACCGGCCCAAACTCCGGGCGGGAAGCTTGGTCAAATAAAACCACATCCGAAATTTTGATTTTGTCCAAATTATTGTGGATTTCAGGCAGATCAAAGATGGGATGAGCGGGGTCAAAACCGATTACCATCAATTGGCGGGTATTTCGCTGGTTGGGGTCGGGGTTTTTCCACAATCCAAAGCCTAAATATACGGGACTAATTGATCTAACGCCGTCAAAACTCAAAGCTTGATACAAGCGACGCTGGGGAAAACTTTTCATGGCAATTAAAGCCGTTGACTGAGTGCTGGTGATAAAAATATCCCCTTTTAACTTCGCATGAAAGGTGATGGAGCTTTCAAATAGCGCGTCTCTAAATCCGAACTGCATAAACATCAGCAAGTCGGCAAATCCAATGCCGGCTAGCGCGATTACTAAGCGCATTTTTTCGCGGGTTAACTGTGCCCAAGCTAGCGGTATTTTGGCCATAAGAGTCTATTTTAGATTTTAGATTTGGGATTTGGGAGTAAATAATTTTAGGATTTAAGCACGGGTGTTGAGAAATCGTTTTTTTACCCTTATATTTGATTCAAACCCTTAATCTCGGTAAAAAACCCGGTTGATTGAGTCCCCATGCGTAAGTCCTGTCAAGGTAAAATTTAGATATTTATTTTGACTTCAACCTGCAAGTTTGTTAGGGTTGCAACTTTCTTGCTCGATTCCGGATCGAGGCGAATTCTCACTTCGATAACTCTAGCATCGGTGTCGGCGGCGGGGTCTGTATTGAGGACATCTTTTTTGCTGATTTGTTTGCCGATGCGAGCGACTGTTCCTTCTAAAGTGCCTGCAAATACGGGGCTGCTGACGGTAGCGCGCTGGCCGTTTCGCACTTTGGCGATGTCGGTTTCGTAAACTTCTGCTACGGCGTACATTTGATCGGTGCCGCCTAGTTCTACGATGCCGTCTTGAGTGTTGACACCTTCTCCTTGTCGGCTGTGAACTTTGAGGATGTAGCCGGATACGGGTGCTTTGACGTAGCTTAAGTTTAAGTCTACTTGGGCTTTTTGTTTGGTGGCGATCGCACTTTCGACGGCGGCTTGGGCGGCTTGCACGTCTTCGGCACGGACTTCACCAATTTGGTCGAGATTTGCTTTGGCTTGATTGATTTGTTCTTCGCCGGTTTCTGCTTTTTGTTTTAGTATTGCTTCGGCTTGATTGATTTGTTCTCGTCCTGTTTCTATCTTTTGATTTAAAATGGCTCTAGCTTGGTTAATTTCCTGCCTGCCTGTTTCTAACTTGCGTTTGAGATTGGCTCGCGATTGATTAATTTCCTGCTTACCTGTTTCTACTGTTTGTTTGATTGTGGCTTTCGTTTCGACTATTTGCTCTTGCAGTGTTTGCACTGTTTTTTCTAATACAGCTTGAGCTTCTTTGACTCTCTGGCGAGCCGTCTCTACTGCTAAACGTTTGGTGTCGTAGGCGGAAGCAGAAATGGCGCCTGTTTCTGAGAGTTCTTTATTGCGTTGTTCCTCGGCTTCGGCGTTGGTTAATTCGGCTTTTAGCCGATCGACTGTAGCGTTTTGAGAGGCAATTTCGCCCCGCAATTGAGCTTCTAACCTAGCCAATTTGGATTGCTGCACCTCTGTTTCTCTTTGCAGTTGTGCCTCAAATTTGGCAAGATTAGCTTGTTCGGCTTCGGTTTCTCTTTGGAGTTGTGACTCGAATTTGGCGACGTTAGCTTGTTCGGCTTCGGTTTCTCTTCGCAGTTGAGCTTCTAAGCGGGCGACATTGGCAGCTTCGCCTTCGGTTTCTCTTTGACGTTGAACTTGAAACTTGGCAACTTCTGCTTTCCCGGCGCCGACAACGCCTGTTTTTGCACCTGCTTGAATTTTCGCTAATTCTGCTTGTTTAACTTTGACTTCTTTGTCGGCTTGTTGGAGGATTGCTTGGAGCCGATCGCGCGTATCGAGAACTGCTATGATTTGTCCTTGACTGACTCGATCGCCCTCTTCCACCTGCAAAAGTTCAATTCTGGCTCCCTCCGACGCCGAAGGGGCCGACAATTTGATAACTTCCCCCTGCGGAGTCAACCTACCCAAAGCGGTAACGCTGCTGCGGGTGGCGACGGAAGTTGCAGCAGCCGTTGCCGCCGCCGCCTTTAACTCTTCGGCTTTTCTAACTTCCGATACTTGCCAAAAACCCACTCCTGTGGTAATGACAGTGGCGGCGATCGCTAAACCAATGACTCCTCGCCCTGGGGGTTTTAAAAATGATTTATCCTTGACCCGTGATTCCTTTACCATTACTTATAAAGTAGGTGATTTCCTAATTAAGTTTTGCCCACCTACTATTAAGTATTGTAAACAAATTTGAGCTATTTAGGGAAATCAAAAAGCACCTCGGTCATGTAATGTTCGGCCCAATCTTGACCGAAAGCTTTTTCGAGTACGCGGCGGGTTTTGTCGTTTTGCTGCTGCTGGGTGCAGTAGTAAATATGAGCGTCGAGAATTTTGGATTCTTCGGCGGCAGAGACTGGTTGGCAAGCGACTGCCTGTTGGCAGTGAATTTCCACGTAGGATTCAACTATGTCCAGAAATCTGTTTTCTTCTTCCATCGACTCTGGCCGCACAAACAGACAAAATTCTGAGAAAATATCCCCCCATTCGGGAATTTGGCGGGGACAAGAAAATTGGTTGATCTGCAAACTTTCCAGTTGGGTTCGGTAGGTTTCCGACAAAGTTCGATCTGGATTGAGGGGAGAAAGGTCTGCGATCGCGGCGCTAACTTGGCCTTTGCCTGCTACGATATCCGTACCGAACATCGGCAAAGCATAATTCGGTCTGGGAAACATCACGCAGTGCAGGATATCGAGCACGGGCCCGACTTTAGCGAGTTCGAGATGTATTTTGCGGAACTGGGGCGTTTGATAGCAGCGGTTTTCAATGATCAGTTTTTCTCCTTCCAAGCGCCCTTCTACGTATCCCAACTCAGCGGGCAGGTGGTAGGGTTCGAGGTCGAGATAGCGATGCCATACTGCTTCCATCCGATCTGCTAAATCGCGGATGAGATGGTGCTGTTGGTCGCGCAGAGAAGGCTGGGATATTTCTAACATTCCTATTTAGCGGCCGATAGCTTAATAAAACTTGATTCTACTGTTGCACGATGCAGGAAAAAAGGTAGATACTTTTAAGGATATCAGCAGATCGACTTGCCGATCGAGCAAGTTTTACGGGAGATTTTGTATGTTTGGTCTGGGATTGCCCGAAATGGGCATTGTTGCGGTAGTCGCTATTTTAATTTTCGGCCCCAAGAAGATTCCGGAGTTAGGAAATGCCTTGGGGAAAACCTTGCGTAGTTTTAAGGATGGCATCAGTCAATCTGATGATGAAGCTGTTGATAAGGAGAAGGATAAAGAAGAAGAGGGTCAGCCGAAAGTGTAAATTAGGTTGGTAGTGAGGACTTTATTCCTCATTTTTAAAGAGGAAAGTCCTCACTAAGAACCTATTGGGGAAAGTTGCCTTCTCTAACTTCGAGGGAATAATCTTTTACAGCTTGGGTAATTGTTTCTCGCAAATTGGCGTAAGCTTTCGCAAAAGGCGGCTGTTTTTCAGAAAGTCCCAACAAATCGGAAGTAACTAAAACTTGGCCGTCGCAGTGCGGCCCGGCGCCGATACCAATGGTGGGAATAGTTAATTTTTGGGTAATTTGAGCGGCTAAGTCTGCGGGAATGTGTTCTAAGACGATCGCAAAAACACCGGCTTCTTGAAGTGCGATCGACTCTGCTATGATGCGATCGGCTGCTTGGGCTGTTTTTCCTTGTTTTTTGTAGCCGAGTTGGTGTACCGACTGCGGAGTTAAACCGACGTGCCCCATAACTGGAATTCCGGCGGATGTTAGCTGCGAAACAGTGGCAGCCATTGCTGGATATCCGCCTTCCAATTTTACAGCTTGAGCGCCCGTTTCTTTCAAAACTCTCCCGGCCGAGTGCATGGCTTGCTGGGGACTTTCTTGATAAGTCAAAAACGGCAAATCTACAACAATTAATGCTTGTTTAACACCACGGCGCACAGCTTTAGCGTGGTGCAGCATTTCATCGAGGGTGAGGGGCAGTGTTGTCTCGTAGCCTAAGACTGTCATTGCGAAGGAATCGCCGACTAGGATGATATCTACGCCTGCTTGATCGATGAGTTGGGCGATCGCATAATCATAAGCTGTCAGGGCAACAATTGACCGCCCTTGTTGTTTCCATTGAATTAATTGATGAGTAGTGACTGACATTTTAGTGCAAAAATATAATATTATTTCTGGATATTACTAATGATATCAAATCCGGTTGATTCGTCCTTGTATAATTTGCGCTGTACAATTTGCGCGATGTAGGGGCGGGTTTTACCAACCATCTATGTTTAAAACTAAGTATATAGTAAACCCGCCCCCCTCTCATGTTAAAAGACAATGGGCAGTGTATTTATGGCAAAAACCATAGGAATTTTACACGCGAATATAACTTTGGCTTCCCTCTGCGGGCAAAACAATCAACCGCTGATTTTTCAAATCTGGTTCTAAACCCAAATCTTCGAGGGGAATTAAGCCGAGTAAAGGTTCTTCTCCTGCGGGAATTTCTACACAATCATACCTGCCTTCTCGTCCAGCTACGGCAAGAGTGACATCTTTGAACAGACGAAATTTTCTGGTTCCTATTGCCGTATGTCCGTCGATTTCACCTAGCATTGGCAAACCCAACTGACTGATAATATCTGCTGGTAAGCAGAGTCGAGTTGCGCCTGTATCGACTAAGACGTTATCGATGGTGATAGAGCGAATTTGCTCTGCGGGGATGAACCCTCTTTCTCCCAGAATTTCATCGATGTGATTGGTGACGGTTATTGTTGCGGTGACTCTGCCCATTATTTTATTCTTTTGTTTTGCTAGAGAATGTTTGCGTTGCTTTTTGGCGAAATTATATACAATTCAGGGTGCATATTCTATATTTTAACAATATTTGTAACTGAGAGCGATGTTGTTATTTATTGTTTAAATTGGATTGAGAAATCTTGCACATTAATAGCAAAAATGCTCTCTAATTATTGAATTACGAAGCTTCTGCCATTCTTGTTTAGAAACATCTGCACGAGTTTTGTCACCCGATGGATCGCGGATATCCCAAATTGTATCTGCAATCCGATCCTCTTCGAGGGCTCCGCTAACGAGCGATCGCCCATGAGAACGATAATCGAAGTCCCAGAAAGCATCACCGACGCAATCTCCTTGTGTAGTAATCATTTCTCGATCGACTGTAGTACGAATAGCATTCCATTCGCGGATGTAGGCAGAAGAATCGTCAGATCGCAATTTGCGATCTCCTAATTGAGGATTCACTCTATAAAAAAACCAATCCGTAAACCTATCCACAGTTTGAGTTCGTGATTCATAATCGCGCGCTGTAGCACTGTCTAGATTGGAACCACCGAGTACAAGGGCTATTAACGCACACACCCCTAAAAACTTCAATCTTGACTTAATTGAAAGTGATTTAATTAGCACGATTAAACCTAATAAAAATTGTCAATTGCCCCGATATAGCTGGTAATAAATCTTATTTTACCATCCATTTTTAGAACAAGAAATTCCTCCCCTTTTGGGTGCGAACGTAGATAAGCACCAATAATTTTTTCCATCAAACACAACGCCTTTTTTGATATATTGTAACACAGAGAGAGGTTGCCACGGTCGATCGATATTAGACTCGTCATAATATCGATATTGTTTTCCCTTGACCTCTAAACCCTGATCTGTACCTCCCAACCAATAACGACCTTCTTGAATTATGTTTGATGACGATTTGTGTTGATGGCTATCTGTCTTTTTCTCCATCCACCAATTCCTCACAAAACGTTTTGTATTTTCAGAACCTCTTGTCGTAGCGACTATAACTAGCAGTTCTTCTTGTTGATTGATAAACTCAAAACGACAAGGCCCCTCTCCTGTACCAGAACAATCCTTAATCTCTTTATATCCTAAATCAAATAGCTCTTTAACCGAACGATCTCTGAGGTTAGGTTGACCTTGTAAGCTGGGCTGCCACCCTTGTTGAATTAGGATTTGACGCGCGTCTTTGTATGGCATACCTTGTTGAAGAGGTATTTTTTTAGGGGAATTTACAGAATTTTCAAGGCTAACTTGAACTTCTTCACTTAAAGCAACGATTGTTGAATTTTTTTCAGGATTATTAAGGGATTTTTTTTGACTGGCTGTATCGATGTTTGCACTATTTTTGCTGGGATTTTGTTGCTGTGGGGCAGCACTGGCAAAACTTGTATATCCCATGGCGATTAGTCCAAGCAAGGCTGCAATAATTCTGGTTGTAACAAGAGTGCGATCGCATATCCAATTTTTCATACTCATCGGTTAAAAACCTTTCTTTTTACAGAGTTGTGTAAAGATGACCTCTACTCTAGGAGTTATCTTCGATAGATGCTGTGGCGTCAGGCGATCGAGTCTCACAGTCCACAATTGGAAATATACATTTCGCGTCGAATTGCTAACCATTGATTGCTGCGGGCTTTATCACCTATACTAATTTGCTGTCCTGTCGTTTGAGGATGACGACTATAAAAAATTATATCTGCAAGGCGATCGTAGATTTGCTCGTATGTCTCGCCGTTAATTACTGTGAATTCCCATCCTATATCTCCTGGGCCGGGACTATAGCAGACTTCTTGTGCGGGCTTAACTCGCGGATATATTGCTGCGCGTAATCTCTGCCATTCATTTATATAGTTGCGATCGCCCGCTTGCAGTTTGCGATTGTTGAGTCCAGGATTAACCCTGTAGAACAATAAATCGGTTAATCTATCTACGGTTTGATCGCGCGATTCGGCTTTGGCTAAATTGGCCCCACCGAGAATAAGGGCCAGCGCCAGAGCACCAACCATTAAAAATCTTGAGACAGACTTAATTGATAACGACTCGATTAGCATAGTGATTTGGTGTTAATTTCTACCGCCATCCCAACCACCTGAGCACGGGCACAACTAAATAATGACTGACTCCCAAACAAAGCCCGATCGCACTTCCCAACAAACCAAAAAACACAACCGAGCCCCAAACCTGCAACCAGCCGAAGGAAGCACCAGACGACAGCGACAAAATCCCTAAAAAACTCCCCGGAAAAATGTTCAAAACATTCAAAAACAAAAACAGTCCCGTAGAACAAACAGCCACTACCAAAGCATGAACTAATTGGTGACTCCGCAAACCCATTCCGATCGTTAAAGTGCCGATCGCAAAAGCCCCCAAGATCACCCCCTGCACACCACTAGAAGCTGTTGCTTCCATCCAGCACAAACCAGCCAACAAATAACCCTGAGCTCCCATCAATCCAGACAGCCAATACTGTTTTTGCTGGCGAAAACTCCCCGCATCCGTCAAACCGATCGCAGTTCCGAACCCTGCAAACCCAAACAGCAGCACTTCCGGCCCGACAGCGAAAGTCAAGTTAGGAATTAATTGCTGCAAACCTTGATTCAGAAAACTGGCAACTTCCTGGCCAATAGGCGAAGCATAACTCAAAACCAAACCGCCGATCGCCCCCGCACTTCCACCAACCCCGCCGAGCACCATTTCCCAGCCCGTATCGAGAGAAGCTACCACGATTTGGGCGATCGCGCCGAACAGTAAAACCGTCAAATTTGCCGTTTTTTGCGCCCCCGCTACCACTATTTGTCGGCAGAATTCCAAAACAGCTTGACCGGCTGGGGCAATCGCAATTTTGCCCTTACTCCTAGCATAAATCTCCTGCAAGCGCGATCGAACATCCCCAGCCGCAGCCGGACGCTGCTGCACATTCGATCGCACCATATCATCCAACAAATTCGCAAAAGCCGGACTTACAGACACAATATGTCGCCACCGCAACTCTCCCGTCATCGGATCTTCAATTTCAGCGGGATACTTCCCCGTCAGCAAATGAATGCAAGTCCGCCCCAGGGCATAAAAATCCGTCGCCGGTACCACACCGCCTCCCACAATTTGTTCCGGGGGACTGTATCCGGGCGAAATCAACCGCGTCGAGCTCGGAGAATCTTTCCCCACCGGTGCGCCACCGCCCATCTGTTTAACTCCCCCAAAGTCGATCGCCACCAATTGCAGTCCGCCCAAACCCTTGCTCAGCAAAATTTGTGGCGATTCCGCGTCTCGCAGCATCAAATTGCTCGGTTTAATGTCGCGGTGAATAATCTGACACCTGTGCAACTCCTCTAAAATATCCACAGCTTGACTCAGCCAACTAAACACCCATTCCTGCGGACACCCCTGAGAGTGTTCTTCGAGAATTGCTTCTAAAGTTTTGCCGTGAATCTTTTCCATGACCAAACAAGGCAAGTGCCTCGCTGTGACATTTCTATCCCCGCCTGAAAAATTTTGAGTTTTGACGTGAAAATAACCGTCCGGCTCGACTCTAGGGACACCTGAGTGCCGCAAACGTGCCAAAACCCAAGCTTCTTGCTCGAATAGTTTCAGGGCTTTCGGGGCAGTTTCGAGCAACACTTTCAGGACGCGATCGGTTTGAGTTTCTGTGTCCCAAACCGTGTATATGGCTGCAAAACCCCCGGAACCGAGAACTTCTAAAGGAACGTAGCGATTTTTTAGCCGCAGCGGAGTCCCACAATTCTGACAAAAATTGTTGCCCCAAGTCTGAGGGTAAGGCCTTGGGCAATCTGGATTGATGCAGTGGACGGCTTTTGAAGGGGGATGGGGCACAACCAGAGTAGAAATGGGGCTAAATATCCATACTAGACTTACGTGCAGCTAACCCAGAAACCCGGTTTTAAGCGAGGTTTAATTGCTGTAACGACGGATTTGCGTTGGTTTATACACCAGGTTGCTGCACAAGTCCCTGTCCATATTATGTGCTATGGTGCGGATTTTTGACTTGGTGGTCAGTCAGTCGATTTTAGATTTTAGATTTTGGATTGAAGAATTGAAGAATTGCTGGATTACTTGCCGATCGCACTTGCGACTTCAGAAACCCGGTTTCTTTGTAGATTTCTCGTTAATAAACGTAAATTTTTCGTAGAAACCGGGTTTCTCGCCCCCCACGAGATTTGAGATTTTGGATTTGAGATTTTGGATTGCAGACTGAATTGCAGTTGAGATCGATTTCAACTACAACCACGAAATCTAAGTATTTATAACTAATTCCCAATTTCCCAATTCCCAATTTCCCATTCCCAATTACCAATTCTGATTTTCCAGGATCAAATTCTTTACATAAACCTTATTTATCGGTTGTTTGGCTTGCTGCAAAATATCTTTCGCGCGATCGAACTTCCCCGCCCCCTCTGCGATCCCTAGCCTTTCCCCCTGCATCCTTCGCCGCTTGCATTTTATAAGATATGTTACAAAACATTGCCTAATGTAAAGTAAAATAAACAATACTTATGAGGATTAAAAGAATATTAAAATTTTAGAGCACCAGTTTATTGATATATTTTTAACAGCCTGCGATCGGGCAAAAAAATTAAGCGAATACTAGGAAGCGAGATATGGCTTACGCGCAAACCCAAACTCAATCAAAGGCTGGGTATAAAGCCGGAGTTCAAGACTATAAACTAACGTATTACACGCCGGACTACACGCCGAAAGATACAGATATTTTGGCAGCATTCCGCGTCACACCTCAGCCGGGAGTTCCCCCAGAAGAAGCTGGAGCTGCTGTGGCCGCCGAATCTTCCACTGGTACATGGACAACTGTTTGGACTGACCTCCTGACCGACCTCGACCGCTACAAAGGTCGCTGCTACGACATCGAACCAGTTCCTGGTGAAGACAACCAATACATCTGCTTCATCGCCTATCCTTTGGATTTGTTTGAAGAAGGTTCCGTCACCAACTTGCTGACCTCTTTGGTCGGTAACGTATTCGGTTTCAAAGCTCTGCGCGCCCTGCGGTTGGAAGACTTGCGGGTTCCCATTGCTTACCTGAAAACCTTCCAAGGCCCTCCTCACGGTATTACCGTTGAGCGGGACAAATTGAACAAGTATGGCCGTCCTTTACTGGGTTGTACAATTAAGCCCAAATTGGGTCTGTCTGCTAAGAACTACGGCCGTGCCGTTTACGAAGTTCTACGCGGCGGTTTGGACTTCACCAAAGACGACGAAAACATCAACTCGCAACCGTTCATGCGCTGGCGCGATCGCTTCCTGTTCGTTCAAGAAGCTATTGAAAAATCCCAAGCAGAAACCGGCGAAGTCAAGGGCCACTACCTCAACGTAACCGCCCCTACCTTTGAAGAAATGATGGAACGGGCTGAGTTCGCCAAAGAAATCAAAACCCCGATCATCATGCACGACTACCTAACCGGTGGTTTCACTGCAAACACCAGCTTGGCCAAATGGTGCCGCAAAAACGGTATTTTGCTGCACATTCACCGCGCTATGCACGCTGTGATCGATCGTCAAAAAAACCACGGTATCCACTTCCGCGTGCTTGCCAAGTGCTTGCGGATGTCCGGCGGCGACCACCTGCACTCCGGTACAGTTGTGGGCAAACTCGAAGGCGAAAAAGGCATCACGATGGGCTTCGTAGACTTGATGCGCGAAGACCACATCGAAGAAGACCGCAGCCGCGGTATTTACTTTACCCAAGATTGGGCCTCCATGCCTGGTGTCATGCCAGTAGCTTCCGGTGGTATCCACATCTGGCATATGCCAGCCTTGGTTGAAATCTTCGGCGACGACTCCTGCTTGCAGTTCGGCGGCGGCACCTTGGGACACCCTTGGGGTAACGCACCTGGTGCAACAGCTAACCGCGTTGCTTTGGAAGCTTGCGTCCAAGCTCGTAACGAAGGCCGCAACTTGATGCGCGAAGGCGGAGACATTATTCGCGAAGCTTGTAAGTGGAGCCCTGAATTGGCTGTTGCTTGCGAACTCTGGAAAGAAATCAAGTTTGAGTTCGAGGCAATGGATACCGTTTGATGATTTTGGGTTTGAGATTTTAGGTTTTAGGTCGCAAACTTGCTGGGAAGTCTTTATCTTTGAAGAAGATTTACTTGTAAGTTTGCATCCAAAATCTAAAATCCAAAATCTAAAATTTGAGGGAGCTGGGGTCAAAAATGGATCTCAAACAAGTTGCGAAAGACACCGCTAAGGTGCTGGCAAGTTACCTAACCTATCAATCCGTGCGGATTGTGGTCGCTCAGTTGAGCGAAACCAATCCTGCTCAGGCAATCTGGTTGAATGACTTTTCCACGAAGGGCAAAATCCAAGATGGAGAAGCTTACATTCACGAGCTGCTGAGGGAAAATCAAGATTTAGGATTTCGGATCATGACTGTGCGAGAATATCTGGCTCACGATGTGACGGAATTTTTGCCAGAAATGGTTTTTACTGGCATTCAACAGTCGAATATGGAACACAGACGCCAGCATTTGGAGCGAATTACGCAGCTTAATTGGTCTGTTTCTAGCAGTCATCCTGAAGCATCAATAGATTCTGAACCGAATCTAGATAATTTGTCGAGTTAATCGATCGACAAGTGCGATCGAACACACACCTTAGAGATACAAAAAATGAAGACTTTACCTAAAGAGCGTCGTTACGAAACTCTGTCCTATTTGCCCCCGCTGACAGACGCCCAAATTGCCAAGCAACTGCAATACATCCTGGATCAAGGCTACATTCCCGGCGTAGAATTCAACGAAACCTCTGCCCCTGAAATGCGCTACTGGACTTTGTGGAAATTGCCTTTGTTTGGTGCTCGCAGCGTCCAAGAAATCATGAGTGAAATTCAAGCTTGCCGCCAAGAAAATTCTCAGTCTTACATCCGCGTCATGGGTTTTGACAACGTGAAGCAATGCCAAGTGCTGAGCTTCATCGTGCACAAGCCAAACACCAGAGGCTACTAAGTTTTAACAGCTCTATTTTTTAGAGAAAAAGTTAGCTAAAAATTGAGGTAGGGAATTCTCCCTGCTTCATTTTTTTTTATGCAGAAGACTCGGCGGTTGAAACCGCATCTATACAGTTGAAGACTCGGCGGTTGAAACCGCGTCTATACAAACAAAACCCGCGGAGGCGGGTTGAAGATTGGATTGCTAGAGTTTACAAATAGCTTTCAAAACTTGCAGCAACACAACTGAAGATTCGGGTTCCATCAAAGTCAGAAAGGGCATTAACTGATAGGTGGGCGGATTGCCGCGACGGATATTAACGAACTGATAAAACTCTCCGCTGGTTGCCATTCCCCAGACAGACTCCTGATATTCTAAACTTTTATAAGCATAAGTTAGCAGTTGGGGCAAACCAGCACGCGGAGCAATTAGACTGTTTTTAGATTCTATTACTAAAATCCAAAATCCTATATCAGCGGCGATTTGTTTTTCTTTATTGATTGCTAAGATGTCAAATCGACCTGTAATCGTTGTGTCTTCATCTTCTATAGTAATATTAGCAATATTTTCTTCCAGACTCATCTTTAAAGGCGATCGATAAAAGCCAGCCAATCGCATTAAAGGAAAAGTAGCTAGAGCTTGTACCAGCCCTTCAGAGACTTTTTCCACTAAGAGGTATTCGCGAAAATCGTTGCGGATTTGGGCGAGTTCTAACTGTTCTATCTCTGTTAAGGATTCTAAGGATAAAAAATTTGTGTACGTGTCATTATTAAGCTGCTCTTGGAATTTCAAAAATTGACTGACTTCACCGAGCGTTATATTTTTGGCGTTAATAGTTGTTGTCATGTTTGATAGTTATTTAAGTTTTAGCTATAATTTTAACATAGAGATTGCGGTGATCGAGTAGCAAAATCCATGACCCCGAAAGAAGCACGAGAATTATCTATCAGTTTAAAACTTCCTGAATTAGTAGGAAATGCCTTAGAGATTCAGCAAGCAGAAATCATTAGAGCAGAGAAACTTCAACAAGTTCCCTTTTTCGAGGCTGAGTGGGAAATGTTTATGACTGAGATTGAGAATAAAGGTTACTATGACAACTCTCTCCAGCTACTCAAACAAAGTGATGTTGCTAAATTTTGGATAAAATACCGTGAATTAGATTTTTGGCAACTCCTAAAGCTTTTTCAGTAAAGTTGCACATTCACCATTTAATCTATTTTAATCTATTCTCTCCATCACAATACAGTCAACAATTTCGTATCCCCAATTATAATGTTTATTTGCCATTTGCTTGGCCATGTCATATTCACCTAAATAACACAGTTCAGCTAACTTTTGATACCCCTCCTCTTTCTCTTGCTGCCATCTTTCCCGGCGCAGCCTTTTTCTTTCTGCTTCTGAGAGAGAAGGTCTTTCTAAACCAAATACATCTATTTCGCTAATTCGTTGCATGGTTGCCTCCTAAAAAGGAATTGATTCTACGATCTCACCGTCAACTATTTCGTAGCCCCATTCTGGATGTTCGGTGATTTGTTTTTCAACTATACTCCGACCCATCGGAGTTTTGCAAGCTTTCTGCAAAGATTCAATACTGGGATCTTCAACAACTGAATTTGACTCTTTTTCTTCACTTTCCTGTTGTTTTAAAGTTCTGGGGGAAAGGGTGTTAGCAGTCGATGGTGTGAGGGAAATTTGAGGTGCGATCGCTTCCAGTTTCTTCATGACACTTTCTTTGGTAAATTGAGGTTTTTCTGTAAAGGAAGGTGGCAGATAGGGTGTCTGCACTCCTAGGTTTTTGGCTTTGAGTGCATCGTCAGCAATACGATCGCACTTTCGCAAAAAACCCTCCCACAAATCCTTCCCCAACACCGGATTTCTCAAGTCAGCGCGGGCCTTAGACACTGCTGCTTCCAGCGGTTCGCCCTTGTGGACGTAATACTGAATTCGCTCCTCTTCAAACGCCGGATAAGGCACTTCCGGCTCGATTTCCCAATCCCGCTGGACTTTCTGACTTTCTCCTAACGGAATTCCGGCGATAAATTCCTCCCAAAAAGCCGAGGTTAAGCCTTTTGTCATCCTGTCAATAATGTTAAATGCCCATCCCGAAGGATTGCCAAACCATAAATTACGTTCTTTGGCATATTCTTCTAAAACCCGCTGAAAGTTGTGCAATTCTTCTTGGGAATTCCAAGGCCCGCTAAATTGGTAATGAGGCGTGACAGCAACGGCTATTTGCTGGCGGGGTTGCCCGAAATATTTGTCTGTTTTAACTACATGATTTGGGGGTGATGTTTCGCGGAAAATTTCTACAGGGTGATTGTTGTTTTCGCGACTTATCGGTGTTATAATATCTGGCGGATTCGGTGTCCAAAAGTTATTAAGTTTTTCCTCGAAAGCGTCAATGTCCGCCCAGAGTTCTAGGGTGTCCGTGTTGGGATTTGTTAATTTTTCTTTCAGGAACGATCGCACTTTGAGCAGGCGTCTCGCGAGTTCTTGTTCTTCGTGATTTAAACCGGTGGCTTTTTCAATTTCGCTGCTGTTGGTTTTCACCCATTCGGCAGAGTTGGAGTGTTGTGATTGCCATTGTAATAATTGGCAAAGAAAAATGCTCGCCGCGACTCCGCCGGTAATTGGAGCAAGTTTGGGATAGTAGATGGCGGGATTTCCGAGATTTCCTAAAAATATTCCTATTTTCATTTTGTATATTCTTAATTCCCTTGAATTTTAGGGTTATTATTGGCGCAGCTTAGCTTGAATTTTAGGGGGCGCATCGGGCCAACTTGCCTCGACTAAACTAGCATGGAGAAACTTAAGATTTTCTTTAAGCTTCTGTGTATTCCTGACTGAATGGAGTTTCTAGAGTAAAAACGGGGATCGCTTATTCGATCGCCTGATTGACAGGACTGAGTTAAACGTAATAATAAATTATTTACTGTACCGATCCTCCGAAAATGAATCCAGAACGCCAAGAGGCTTATTTGAACTTGATCGAGCGAGTGCTTACCTGTCCCAACGGCCAAGAGCCAGAGGTTTTGAGTTCGTGTTCCGATTTAATTGATGCGGGATTTGTGCAAATGCTAATCCAGATATCGGCTTCAATGGCGCGCGAAGGTGACGAAGATACTGCTAATTTTTTAGTGCAACTTGCACGTTTGCTGGGGAAATCTTTGGCTTTGTCGCCGGATTTTGTGCCGGCTGGGTACAGCAGTGCACAGGGATAGAGCAAAAGTGCGATCGGCTCGTTATATGATGTTTTGGGAAATAAGGGCGATTCCGTACCCTTCGGGATAGCTTTGCTTCACCTAATTTTTAAATGCAGCTATGGCTTTACAGTTTATATTCGAGAGGCTCGCAAAACCCATTCACCCCAGTTTTAAATACATAAATAATCACCGAAGTGACCAAAATATCAGGGCAAATTTTTGCTGCAACTAAATCTCTAAATGCTGCATTCAATTGTCCGTTTGTCAACTCTTCTTTAACCTCTGATTTGCAGATAGCAACGCGGCATCTTTTAGCCAATCCGTCTAACCAATTTTCCGAGATATTCGGTTCTTGTCCGGCTTGAATTGCTAGAGATATCGCTGCATCTTCGATGTTACCTTCGCAATCTTCGATTGCGTCTAGGGCTTTTAGGGCTTCGGGATATTCGGCTAATTGTGAGCGAAATTGGGCAATTTGTTGTGAGGTAATAATCACCATATTATTTTCCTGTGTTCTCTGATGGTGGGATTAGCTTAGCAATTAAAGTGGATATTATAGCATTTTTTTGATTGAGGTGGGAATTGCGCGATCGAACTTAATTACTTTTCCCAATGATATTTTGCACTTCGCAATAGTCCGCTGGGGTTTAAATCCCCATCTTACAGCTTAAGTCCGGGCGATGAGGACTGATGTTGAAATTGACAAAAAGTGCGACTAAAATAGGTTTGTAGGACTCATATTTATGGGGCAATACGGTTTACTTAAGGCTTTTTGACGAATTTCTTAAGTCAACCATAAGGCGGTAGGGGCGGCTTGGGCGAGCGAATTTATGAAATAATCGACTGTATCAAGGCAAAACCCGCCTCTTAAGTAAACCGTATTGATTTATCGGGAGTTAGTAGGAAAAATGACAACCATTACTTTAAACTTAGATACTGTCGAACTAACAGACGAACAGTTTTACCGCTTGTGCCAGATGAATCGAGATTGGCAATTTGAACGGACACCTAAAGGACAAATCATTATTATGTCACCCGTAGGCGAAGTTAACGGCAATCGAGAAGCCTATTTAATTACAGATTTGGGCTTGTGGAACCGTAAAACGCAGCTAGGCAGAGTGTTTAGTTCATCTACAATTTTTCGCTTGCCTAATAATGGCTATCGAGCCCCTGATGCCGCTTGGGTTAGCTTAGAAAGATGCTCTGCTTTAACAGCAGAAGAACAAGAGAAATTTCCGCCAATTTGTCCTGATTTTGTCATAGAATTGCGTTCGCGCCCAGACCCGCTGCGGCCGCTTCAGGAGAAAATGCAGGAGTATCTAAACAGTGGTTTACGCTTGGGTTGGCTGATTAATCCTCTAGACGAAAAAGTGGAGATTTATCGCCCTTCTCGCGAAGTAGAGATTGTACAATTTCCTGTAAGTTTATTGGGAGAAGATGTCTTGCCCGGATTTGTGCTTAATTTGCCGATGATTTGATATTGCATCAAACTTTTTCTGTTTCCAAGTGTATTTTCTTCGGACAAATATCATCATCGTACCAACCCGTCAAAGCCACCGCCAAAGCATCCGCCGCATCGTCTGGTTTCGGAATGTAACCTAACTCCAACTCCCGCGCCACGGCCTCTTGCACTTCGGACTTATCCGCATTACCGCGACCTGTCAAAGCTTGCTTAATTTGAGCCGGCGTAAACTCGAATAGCGGAACTCCACACTGCGCCAATACTAGCGTCAAAACGCCACGCGCTTGGGCTACAAGTATGGTATTTCCCATCTTGTAAAAGAACAGTTTTTCGGCAATTGCAATATCAGGTTTAATCTGTTCAATTACCTCGTGCAAATCGTCGTAAATTGTTTTCAACCGCTGTCCCATTTCCTGTTTTGGCGTTGTTTTTATCACGCCGCAATCAATCATGGAAACGCTGTTTTCATCTTGTTTCCCCGGTACAATTTGACAAGAAATTGCCCCGTAGCCAAGATTTGCTAAGCCCGGATCTAATCCTAAAATTCGTTTTTCCATTGCGAGAATTAGTAATTGGAACTGGGGAAGGAGGCATTAAAAATTTGGGAAATGTTTCCTCACCACCCATTACCAATTACCAATTATTAATTACCCCTCGGTTGTTTCTAGGCCGAATACTCGATCGAACACTTTGGTCACTTTAGAACCCGAATCGATCGATTCTAGCGGGTCTTTCCGCAATCGGTGCCGCAAACACAGGGTCATCACCCGGCGAATATCGTCCACAGTGACCTCTGTTCGACATTCTAGGGCGGTGAAAGCTTTGGCGGCCCGATTTGTGACTAAATCGCCCCGCAGTCCGTCTACGTCCAATTCAGCGCAGACTTGGGAGATTTTTACTCGCAAATCTCGATCGATAGTTACGGATTTCAGCCTTTCCTGGGCTTCGACCAATTTCTGCTGCATATCATCTTGTTCGTGCTGATATTTGCCGAGAAACTCTGAGGGATTTTGGTCAAAACTCGATCGCTGTTCGACAATTTCCACTCTTAAATTCGGGTCTTTCACAGTCCGAATTTCCGCGTGCATCCCGAATCTGTCGAGCAACTGCGGCCGCAATTCTCCTTCTTCTGGATTCCCGGAACCGATGAGAATAAACTTAGCCGGGTGGCGGATCGAGATGCCTTCTCTTTCAACAGTATTCCAACCGCTGGCGGCGGAGTCTAGCAAAACATCGACTAAGTGATCGTCGAGCAAATTGACTTCATCGACGTAAAGAATGCCGCGGTTAGCTTTAGCTAACAGGCCTGGTTCAAAAGCTTTAACTCCTTCGGCCAAAGCTTTCTCGATGTCGATCGTACCGCAAACTCGGTCTTCGGTAGCGCCGAGCGGCAAGTCTACCATTTGGACTTTTTTGCGGGCGATCGGCATTGTACCGTGATGCAAAGTGCGATCGCGCACCTCATCGCTCATAAAATCCGGATCGGTGGGATGACTGTTAAAAGGATCGTCAGCCACCACCTCAATTTCTGGCAGCAAGTCAGCGAGGGCGCGGATTGTGGTAGATTTGCCCGTACCGCGATCGCCCATAATCATCACCCCGCCAATTTTCGGATCGATGACATTCAACAGCAGCGCCAGTTTCATCTCCTCCTGGCCAACAATTGCAGTGAAGGGAAAAACAGCGCGGCGGGCTGCGGTAACGGTTGGCAGAGCGCCCGCATTTAAGGTATTGCTGACTTCGGCAGTAGGACTCACAATAAATTCTTTACTCTAATGACAGTCCTCTATTGTGACATACAGGGGTACATTAGTCGATCGACTATTTCTGAGTTCGAGAACGCGCCAACTCTAAAACCTGTTGCTGGCGTTCATTTGAAAAACGTTCAACCGTCGCAGCTAATAGCTCAGATACAGACAACTAACGCCTTTCTTTCGCCTTCCAAACAACTAAAAATTGCTCTGGCGATAGAGTACACAAAGCTATCATTGCGCCGGAGCGATCGCTAAATTCTACCTCCTAAGTTTCATCATCATAACAATCAATAATTGCCCCTCTAATACCTACTTGCAATTTTTTTTCGGGCAATTTCACTAATAATTCGACTGCATCAAATAATTCTGGCACGATCGCGCTTACCTCCGATCGACTTTCAATTTTACAGCCCCAGACGCGACGCGCGAGCAGTCAGAAACCGGGTTTTTTCGAGAATACCTCGCTACGACGCACAGACTCCGCCAAAAACCCGGTTTCTTTGGTATTTACGCGAGAAAGCAAGGGCGTGAGCCCCCAAATATAAACTTATGTAACGATTTCCCGGATTTTGCATAAAACCCTCAACTTCCCCCAGATATATCTTTGAGGGCGAATTCAGCCAACTATTTTTCCGGGGTAGTTTGGCTGAACTTAACTTTGGGCGTGAGCCCCCAAATATAAACTTATGTAACGATTTCCCGGATTTCGCATAAAACCCTCAACTTCACCCAGATATATCTTTGAGGGCGAATTCAACCAACTATTTTTCAGGGGTACCAATGGCTGAACTTAACATCGGGGCATTGACTGACAGCAACAGCTACACAGGTAGCGTTGACACTACAAATATCTACGACCTTTACAAATTTAACATTAACAGTCCGGGAAGCTTCAAATTTGCGATCGACAATTTAAGCGCGAATGCCGACATCGTTTTATTAAACGATAGCGGCGCAACACTTTACAGTTCCACCAACGCGGGAAATGCGGCACAAACAATTAGCGCTGACAGCTTAGTAGCCGGAGACGATCCACTCAAAGTTTTACAAGTCACCGGCGACATCAAATACACGCTGAATTTAGTATCAACTAACACTCAAAAATCATCTGAAGACACTCTCACCGGTGCAAAATCAGACGATCCACTTTCCTCAAACAGCGCCGCCATTTCGGAAAAACGGACTGCGAATAAAGATGTCATTACAGGAGATGCTGCTGATGACAAGAATGTCACAGCAGAAATAACATCAGAAAATCCCGAAAAACCAGTTACCACAACCTCAGAAACAGCTTTAACATCCGAACCAGAAAAACCTGTAGCAGTGACTGAAACTGCGGCAGAAGCAACATCAGAAACTCCCGAAAAACCCGTTGTTACAACCTCACCAACAGCTTTAACATCCGCACCAGAAAAACCTGCCACAGCTACTGAACCTGCGGTTGAAACAACATCAGATACTCCTGAAAAACCCGTTACCACAACTTCACCAACAGCTTTAACATCCGAACCAGAAAAACCTGCAACAGCTACTGAAACTGCGGCAGAAACAACATTAGATACTCCTGAAAAACCCGTTACCACAACTTCACCAACAGCTTTAACATCCGCACCAGAAAAACCTGCCACAGCTACTGAAACTGCGGTTGAAACAACATCAGATACTCCTGAAAAACCCGTTGCCACAACTTCACCAACAGCTTTAACATCCGCACCAGAAAAACCTGCCGCAGCTACTGAAAATGCTGCAGAAGCAACATCAGAAACTCCCGAAAAATCAGTTGTTACAACCTCAGAAACAGCTTTAACATCCGAAGCAGAAAAACCTGTAGCAGTGACTGAACCTGCGGCAAAAGCAACATCAGAAACTCCCGAAAAACCCGTTGCCACAACCTCAGAATTAGCTTTAACATCCGAACCAGAAAAACCTGCAACCGATTCTGGATCTGCGGTTGAAACAACATCAGACACTCCCGACAAATCAGTTACTGGTTCCACAGATACCAGCAAGCCAGAGGACGAAAAAAATACTGAAACCAACGGTGACGATACCAAAACAGACAATACCAATACTTCAATAGCGACTGCTGAAACCACAAAAGAACTAGAACCGACTGCGGATAAAAAATTAATTTCTCCCTTTACATCGGGGGTATTTACTGCCGATGCTACTGGTCGGATCGGTGTAGACTACACCTTTGACGGTGGGTTTTTCCAAGGTGAGTTGGCTTTTTTCAGTTTGGACGATTTAGAGAAATTTGAACCGGGTTCGGAAGCATTCATCAAAGAAGTAGCTGCACGTTCTTTAAGTAACTCTGTGAAAGGTCATGTAGTAATTAATGATGCTACAGAAGGTGCGCGTTTTGCTGGTGAGTTAGGAGAAGCTAATGCCAATGAAGGAGTTTACTTAGGAGTCAAGACTTTTGCGGTAACTTCTGGGGGCAAATATGGGGTGATGTTGGTACCTAACGGTAGTGTCAAGTCTGTGTTCGACAATCCGACTGCTGGCGGTGCCGGGCGTCCTTTGTTTTCTATGGCAATGGCGAATCCTGTGGAGGGATTTCACTTTGGTCAAATTGCCGATGTCACGGGGGAAGGCAATACGTTTGTGATGGAGGATATGCGGTTAGATGAAGGCAGTGACAGGGATTACAATGATATCATGTTCCAAGTGCGGGGTGCGACGGCAAAAACTGCTTTGTTGGATAGTGCGATCGATCCTGATAAAGAGTGGCGGAAAACAGATTTAGGCAAGGCAATTATTGCTTATGCCACACCTTATGTTACCCCGGAACCAAAACCAAATGTAGATACTGAACTATCGGATTTGCTTGATGATTTGGAAAAGGAAGTTATGCTGCCATCAACTTCAGATAAAGAGACTGAAAACAACCAAGTGCCTGCCACAAATACCGACAAAGATACTACCGATGCAACCAAAGTTGAAACAACCGACAAAGTAGATACCAAGCCTACTGTTCCGGCGGTGACGACTGAGGAAGAAGTCAAAGATACTGAGAATAATTCTGGGGATTCGACTCAAGTTGAGACCAGCGATAAGCTAGATACAAAGCTGTCAGGGACGACAACTTTACCAACTGCTGACAAGGAAACTGCGACGGATTCGACTGAAAATTTACCAGTTGAAAAAACGCCTGTTCCGACTGCGGCAACTGAGGTAGAAGACAAAGTTACTGAAGCGCCGCCGGCGACAACTTTGCCAGATACATCTACTGCTGATACGGAAGTTGCTGCAACGATATCAACTGAGAAAGTAGAAACAGCGCCGGAAGTTTTGCCAGCGGAAATCAAGGTAAAAGAGGAATCGCAGCCGGAAGTTTTACCAGCGGAAATCAAGGTAAAAGAGGAATCGCAGCCGGGAGTTTTGCCAGCGGAAATTAAGGCGAAAGAGGAATCGCAGCCAGCGTTAGTAACTGAGGTAGAGAAAACTGAAACTACTAAAGTTGTTGTAGCCACAAATCCTGTAGAGTTGGCGAAGGAAAGTCAGCCAAAAGCGGCGATTGAGACTAAAGAGACTGCTGAAGTTAAGCCATTTTTGCCGGCGAAAGAGACAAATCTGGAAATTATGCCAGTGACGACTACTAACAAAGGTGAAGAGTTGCAGACGAAGGATATATTTTCTGAGACTGCGGCTGTTAGTGATGTGGTGATTCCCAAAGAGTCGTTGCCGACTTTGCCGATAGTTGAAGAATCAACTGAGGATGATTCTACTACTGCTGAAAATTCCCAGCCATTTGTTGATAGTTTTCCTGCTAGTTCTGAAGTAGATTATTCTCTTTCTGCCAATTTGATAGCGCGATTGGAAAGCATGAAACAAAGTTTGAATAACTTGGGAAGTGCCGACGATCCGGGTGGGAATAGCAGCAACGAGACTTTGATTGCGCGTTTAGAAAGCGTGGTTCAAAGGTTGATGAGTTTTAATGAATCAACGCCTGTTTCGGATAATACAGTGACTTTAGTTTCGCGGTTAGAAGAAACGGTCGATCGACTAACCATACCGCCCATCCAGCCACCATTACCATCAATTGATATAGTACAGTTTGATTTTCCTGTTGAGAATCAGCCGATAATCGGAGTGATTGACACGGGATTTGCCGGCAACAATCCCGATATTGACTACTCGCGAATTACCTGGGGACAAGACAAAGTAGATGGCGATGCTGACCCCACAATCGAGCCTGGGAAAGGCAACGAACACGGCACTCATGTTTTAGGAATTATTGCCGCTACTCAAAACAACGGTATTGGGATTAACGGTATTAATGAAAAAGCGCCGATTTGGGCAGGAAGGGCGATCGGTTCTGGAAAATGGGCAGAATCTTTGGTTGAATTTGTCAATACTGCGATCGAGTCAAATCAACCGAATGCTGTTGTCAACCTGAGTTTAGATTTAACTCAAGTTAATCCCGATGGTACGACAACAACTCGCTACGAATTTACGCCGGAGGAAAGAAGTGCGATCGAATATGCGCGCCAGCATAATGTATTGCTGGTAGTTGCAGCCGGTAACGATGGCGGTGTGATGTCTGTTTTGGGTCAAGCTTCCCAGGAATTTGACAACATTATTACTGTCGGTGCGGCGGAACGAGTTAATGATGAAATTGCACTTTCTAAAGCTTACGATCGCACCGATTATTCCAGCTACGGTCGAGGTTTAGATATTTTAGCACCTGGAGGCAGTGTTCAGTATCCAGAGTTATCCACAGTCGGAGATGGCGTTGGGACGATGGCGGGAACATCGGTAGCGACGGCGAAAGTTACTGGTGCTGTTTCTCAAGTTTGGGCGGCGAATCCAAGTTTGAGCTTCCGTCAAGTAATTCAAATTATCAAGGATACAGCTACCGATCTGAAAGAGCCAAATTGGGATGATGAAACGGGTGCTGGAGTGGTGAATTTAGAAGCTGCTGTGGCTTTAGCTCTAGCTACAATACCGCAAGATTATGATGTGGTAGCAACCTTAGTTCCTGAAACTTGGAGTGGCGAAGGGAAGGTAACACCTAGCGAACGAGCTGCTGATAGTCCTTTCTGGCCCACTGTCGAATCAACCAACTTTTCTGCTTGGGTGATGACAACAATGGGTGCAAATGTGCGATCGGGCCCCGGGACTAATTTTGCGATAGTAGGTGGCTATCCTTATCAAGCAACTATCCAATTTGACGGTTGGACTTATGGGGAGCGCATTCCTGACGAGCAACTAGCAACTCCTGATGAGCGGTGGTATCGCATCGCAGGTACAAATAACTGGATAGCAAGTGCAATTGTTAACGGGAATGCACCCGGATCTACCCCGCTACCACCTGTTCAAGCGCCGCCCCAACCTCTCCCCCCTGCCCTTTTACCCGGACAAGGAAAAGTGCCAGCTAATGCAGGCTCGTTTATAAAGACAGTAGTCAGCAATCAAGTAACCACTCACTACTACCAGAACGGATATTTGATGGTGCAGCCAAATGGGCAGCAAAGTTGGTACGCTTTGGGTTCGAGTGCGTTGCCATTGCTACCAGTTCCGGTTCCAAAGCCCGTTACAGTATTGCCGTCGCCTCACGACAGCAATGGGGAGTGGCAAGTGCAATTTTGGAATAACAAAGATTTCTCAGGCAATCCAACTTTTACTCGCGCCGAACCGCCAGGAGAATTGCGATTTTTGGCTGCGGGAGTTCCATCTGGAACTTGGGGAATTCCTGCTGACGGTTTTTCAGCCCGCTGGGAAACTACTAGCAATTTTGAAGGCGGTTTTTATAACTTCATCAGTGAGGCAGATGATGGAGTCAGAGTTTACATTGATGGTGTCAAAGTTGTTGACGATTGGACAGAGAGCCCCGATCGCAATGATGCTTTTGTCGCTGTACCGAAAGGCGAACACAAAGTAGTTGTTGAATACTTTGAATACCTCGGGCCTGCTGTTAATAATCTCCGCTGGGTAGCGTCAAATCTTCTAAAAGATTGGACGGGTGAATTGCGCCCGGTAGGTTACGACGGCGGAGCAGTTCACAGCACTTATGTCAATACCTACCAGCGCAACGGCGCAATTTCCAAACTCGGCTATCCAATTAATAACGTCCATGCTTGGGGCCCAGGTTATATTCAGGACTTTGAGGGGGGATCTGACGGCAAAGGCGGGATTATGAAGTCACACGCCAACGATAATTCTTACTGGGTTGGCAACGATTTCTGGACAACTCTTTTAGCAACGGGTGGTGCTGACGGTATTTTAAAACACCCGACTTCCGATCGCTACTTCACTAAGTCTGGCCAACGACAAAATTTCCAAGGCGGTGCCATTCTCAAGTCTAACAATGGCACATTTCCTATCTTTGGCGGCATGGCTGGGAAATATTTCGAGCTAGGCGCAGAAAACAGCTTTTTAGGATTCCCCACTAGCGGTGAAATAGGTCTGGGTGACGGTTGGATAATTCAGAATTTTGAAGGAGGTTACATTCTTTATAAGGAGGGAATGCCGACGATTGCTTACGATACTAAAGCAATAGAAAAATTGCCACCGGATAGCGGTCAAGGCAGCACTTCGGACTGGCACGGTCAGTATTGGAACAATAAGAATTTAGTTGGTTCTCCGCAGTGGTCACAATACGAACAAAAAGGTGAATTGCGGTTTGCCGCTGGTGAAGGAGCGCCGCCCAATACCAGAGGAATTAAAGAGGATAATTTCGGCGGGCGTTGGATTACCACTAGCTATTTTGACGGTGGCATCTACAACTTTATCAATCAAGCTGATGATGGAGTACGGGTTTATGTTGACGGCAAACTGACTATTGACAAATGGACAGACTCGGCGTTTGAAAAGAAAACAGCTTTCGCAGCTATTGAGCCTGGATACCATCAGGTAATGGTGGAGTATTTTGAGCATGGTTCTGCGGCAGCTAATACGCTGAAGTGGGAACAAGCTAATCCTCCTAAAGAATGGGCTGGCGAGTTCTACCGAGGGAAGGATCTAAATGATAAAAACTTCGCTGGAAATCGCGGTGGTGGAACGAGTTTCTTAGATAAAGATTGGGGAAACAGCCATGAGGGAGGCGTTCCGATTGGAGATGATGATTTTTCAGATCGTTGGTCAACAACTCGCTATTTCGATTCAGCGGGAATTTACAAGTTTACCAGTCAAGCCGATGATGGTGTCCGGGTATGGGTGGATGATAAGTTGGTCATTGATAAGTGGCAAGATCAAGCGTTTGCTAACAATGAAATGCTGGTGTCACTCGATAAAGGCTATCACAGAATTCGCGTGGAGCATTTTGAAAATGCTGGTGCTGCATCAAATAAACTGAGTTGGCAGAAGTTACAATTTTCGCCAATACCCGTTCCAGGTGTCATCGGTTTAGTTGAACAGGAACCTTGGGTTGCTGAGTATTTCAATAATCGAGATTTAGCCGGAGCACCTGCTGTAAATCGCACGGACGGTTCTACTACCGCAGGATTGAATTTAAACTGGGGTGAGGGTAGCCCTGACAGCCGAATTCAAAGGGATAATTTCTCATCGCGACTGACAACTCACCGGCAATTGCCTGCTGGCACTTATAAGTTTAAGTTGCAAGCTGATGACGGGGCGCGATTGTATATTAACGGTGAAAAGGTAATCGATCGTTGGAACAATGCGCCTTTTGACGGTCACGAAGTAGAAATTACTCTCCCGGCTGGACTGCATACGCTGCAAGTCGAACACTCGGAAGATGTCGCACCAGCTTATCTGAATTTAGATTGGGATTACTCTCCTAATAGCCTTAATTACCCGATCGATCCTGCTTTGCAAGCTACTTACAATGATTTAGCAAATAAGCTAGGTGCCAGCGCGATCGGAGTTCCAATAAATCAATTATTGCCCAACCCTTTGAGCAATAAGATTCAAGAATTTCGCGGTACTTTAGGGCGGGGAGCTTTGTTGAAAGAAGCTGGCAGTCCCACTGTCAGCTATGTATTCGGTAAGTTGTGGGAGGCTTACCAACAAGCTGGCGGTCCGAATGCTTTGGGCTATCCTTTATCTTCTCAGAAAGATGTGGGTAATGGCGCTTATGAGCTTGAGTTGCCGAATGGAAAGTTGTTCTGGGCACCGGGAATGACGAATCCCACTTACTATGAATATTTCAACAAGAGTTTGACAATTCCTGCTGATAGTTGGCGCGGGGAATATTTCAATAACCGAGATTGGGCGGGCGCTCCTGCAGTAGTTCGAGGTGATAGTTCTTCAGCCGGCAATTTGGATAAATCTTGGGATTTGGGCAGTCCTGCACCTGGGGTGCAAGCTGATAATTTCTCGGTGCGCTGGACAACAAATCGACCGTTCGATCGAGGAACCTATCGCTTTATTGGCAACCATGATGACGGTTTTAAAGTGGAAGTTAACGGTCAAGCACCCATTGACAAGATGATAGAAGTTGCAACGCTGACAAATGGCTACGGGACTTTTACTCAACCCGGTCAATATCCAGTGCAATTGAAATATCGGGAGTATGGTGGCGGTGCAACGGCTCAACTTCGCATGGAGAAAGCTTCTGATTTTGTTGTCGCTCTTGATGATAACAATAACCCGAGCGTAGAATTGCCTGATGCTTTTAACAAACATGGCGGCTACGATCGAGTTGGCGTACCGACTAATAACGTTCATTTGTGGGGTAATGGTGTTGTTCAAGATTTCGATGGCGGGGCGAATGGTTGGGGCATCCTGATGCGGCGTCACAATACGACGGTGTTCTATTATGTTTCTGGCAAAATTTGGGAAGCTTACCGTAACACCGACAACGGTGCCCCCGGTTGGTTAGGTTATCCCACTAGCGATCCTTTTGAGGAAGGAGGAGTTACTCGTCAAAACTTTGAAGGAGGTTACATTACTGGCGATGGTCAAACAGCAACTGTTTATCGATATTCGAGTAACTCTAATGGTGAAAATCCATCTAAACCTAATCCCAATTACATTTACAAAGAGTCTGATTACTTGAATGCTTTGTACCAAGACAATGTTGGCAACATAGTTAGTTCTGAATACGACTGGACCCACAAAAATCGTTACTCCATTGATTCCACAGATGGAGATGCAGATGGCAATTTGCATGCTTTAGTTGGCGGCGAAGTGATTGAAGCAAAAAATGGCAAAGAAGTTGCTTCTAAGTCTTGGGGATATAATGGAACGGTTGCTATTTACAACAAGGAGCTTGACAAAACATTCATTTACTGGCATCTTGCAGAAGGCTCAATTAATGAAAGTTGGAAGGGTAAAACAATAGCTGCAGGGGACCTAATAGGAAAACAGGGTAACACAGGTACAAGTTATGGCGCTCACACTCATGTAGAAGTTCATAATGGCCGAGCATACGTTGATATGTCTAATCCTTCTGCTCCTCAATCTCCGGCTAACAGTGGTCGGCTTTATATACCAAATGTGTTCCAAGATGCAGTAAGGAAAGGATTGGTTAAGTTGTATCAATAGTCTTGGTAGGGCTTAGTATGGTGGGCATTGCCTACCTTCTGATTACTATAATCTCCTGATTTTGACTCGCTTGCTTGATGAGCCAGATCGCCCTACCTCCACTATCCGAGAGGTCGATCGCTCTTTTTTCATAGAAAGGTCGATCGCCCTTAATTCCCATTTCTCAACTAAGGTCGATCGCTCTTTCCTCCTCTTTCTCAAGTACGATCGCCCTTAACTCCTTTTTCACGCGCGAAGGTCGATCGCACTTTTGGAATAAGTCAAAAAGTGCGATCGCCCTTAACTCATCTTTCTCAACCAAGATCGATCGCCATGAGTGGAATTAGTCACAAAGTGCGACGCTTGGGATTGCAGATGGGCGATCGCTTGCCGATTTGCTACGATACAGTAGAACTATCCTGCAACGAAAGGTTGAATACGATCGTGCAAATTACCCTTAGCCAAGCCCAAACCCAAGTTCTCGAAACCCTCGTCAAACAAGGGCAATACCCCTCTTTAGAAGAAGCTATCAACACCGCCTTACTGTTACTGATTGATGACGTTGCGCTACCCGATTCCGATCGTAGCCCAGAATACTTAGTCTGGGCCGAAGCAACTCGCAAAAAAATTAACATCGCACGGGAACAAGCACAGCGTGGCGAAGTGTTAGAAGCAAACGTGGTGCTAGCTCAACTGAGAGCTAAAGTGCAAAGCGCCAAAGAAGCAGCAGTATGAAACGTTTGGTTATTACGATTGATGCGAGTCGAGATTTATCAGAAATTTCCGATTATTTTCTAGAGCAAAGCATAGATGCAGGCGATCGCTTTGTCGAAGGTTTTGGCAAAAAATGTCAGTATCTCGCCGAGTTTCCGTATTTGGGCCGATCCTACGATCGGTTTGCTCCTGGTTTGCGAGGGATACCGTTGATGGACTACATCATTTTTTACCAAATTGTTGGAGAAGGTATTGAAATTTTGCTCCTTAATTAGTGGTTATCGTAATTTGCAAACTGCTTTTAATCAAAACTGATCCAGAGTTTCTCCTCGAAAACTCGCAGATGCACGATAGTGCTGTGAACTCGGCGATCGTCCTTAACTCATCTTTCTCAAGAAAGATCGATCGCCATGAGTGGAATTAGTCACAAAGTGCGATCGCCCTTTACCCCTTTTTCTCAAGAAAGATCGATCGCCATGAGTGGAATTAGTCACAAAGTGCGATCGCTCTTTTGGGGATATGGAAATGGCGATCGCTCCTGACGGGTTGTGAGTGCGATCGACCTTTTCAAATAAACTCTATATGGTTCTGCATATCCGACGGTTCAAGTACCTCCCAAATCAGAATCAAACCGCGCACAATTTCACCAAGTGAACGGCTGTTTTGGTGACAGTAAACAATACCGCAATGCTCTAAACCCCGCTGATGAATTGCCAAAAAATCGTCATCCTGGGTAAAGATTACTCGTTCTTGAGAAATTGCAAAAGCTAATTGTTCTTCATCAGCAGCACTTAAAAGTCCTGCTTCCGGTGTAGTCGTAACATCAATACCGCGCCTTCTCAAAGCTTCTGCGATCGCCCGTTCGACTTGTTCATCACAATGAAATCGGATCTTTTCCAAGATTCTGCCCTCTCAATTTCTGCTGCACCTTGGAAGGAGTTTTAGCTTGCAATTCCCGCACAAAAGCATCACTATCTCGAATCTGTTGTCGAATTTCGTCAAGATGGTCGTGGTAATAAGTCAAGGCTGCGTATACATCTGCTAAATTAATTGTGGGATACCGCGACACAATTTCATCAGGAGACATTCCCATCTTTTCGTGCCAAATTACAACATCTTGAACCCTAATTCGATGTCCGGCTATACGTGGTTTACCGCCACAAATACCCGGAGTAATTTCAATATGTTCTTGGATTACCGATGGCATAGGCATCTGAGTCATGATTTTTTATCGCACAATGCGGAATTAGTTCCTATTTTAACAACAACCAAGGCGGTATAGATAGCGATCGCCCTTCCTGAGTCAACTTTTCCAGACTCAAATCCGATCTTTGTAAAGTTTTCTGAAGATTAGGCCGCGTTCTGTATAAAACTAGCGCCTTCTTCCAGATAGATAAGTCACGGTTGGTTTTTGAGTGCGACGGTCGATCGCCATGAGTGGAATGAGTCACAAAGTGCGATCGCCCTTTACCCCTTTTTCTCAACAAAGGTCGAGATCCCTTTTGGAATCAGTCAAAAAGTGCGATCGCCCTTAACTCATCTTTGTCAAACAAGGTCGATCGCCATGAGTGGAATTAGTCACAAAGTGCGATCGCTCAGAAGAATCGGGCATTATTTCTCAGCGAGCAACATGATGAATAGATTCAATATATCGCTCGATTTCCTCATCCGTGCAACTAATGCCATTCTGCCAAAGTTCATATTCACTAATATCGATATCTTCATTCCAAACCAGTCCATAACCACCCGGTTCAATTCTAAAATTCCTGAAAAACCCAGGATTGCGTAAGGTCGCAAACATCGGATTTTCTAATAACTTAGAAATGTCGTATTTTTTCACTTCTAGATTTGTAAACTTAACTATCAAGGTGCGACCGTCAATAGCTTGAGCAGAAACAATGCGCTCAGATTTCATAAAAAAAATCCCAGTTATTTTAATGGTGGAAGTTTACTAAATTCTTGGCTGTTCCACATATCCAGCAGTTCTTTCTGGTACAATGTAGCCCATTCTATTACCAGCTTTTGAACCCGATTCGGTAAGTCTCCTTCAATAATCTCTGGCATACTCAATACCGATTAAAGCATTGTACTCACCGTAAACTGCGTGAAAATGAGGAGGTGGATGATCCCCAAAGAAAATTTTGATGATTATTCCCTAAAATCGTGCAACTTCTGGCATAAAGGTTCTTTAAATAATGATACGAGGACTATTATAGCCGAGCTAATGACACAATGACAGTCGAGATCCCTTTTGGAATTAGTCACAAAGTGCGAGATCCCTTTAGTCCTTTTTCTCAACTAAAGTCGATCGCCCTCTTTCGATCGCTCCCAACACTACATGATTTCGTAAAGTTTTATGATAATTAAGCCGCGTTTCGCACAAAACTAGCCGATCGCACCTGATAGATCGATGACGGTTCACCTCAAAAGTGCGATCGTCTGCGAAAAAAATGCTTGCGGGCGACGGTATTGACCAATAACCAATAACCAACAACCAACAACCAACAACCAACAACCAATAACCAATAACTAATAACCCACAACTACCACTGCGGCTCAGAAGCCATCAAAGCAGTAGCAGCCTCGCTCGGTAAAGGCTTAGCAAAAAAATAACCTTGACCGTATTCGCAGCCGATCGCCCTCAACCTAGCTAATTGTGCCGCCGTCTCCACACCCTCAGCAATCACATCCATACCCAAAGCGTGAGCCAGCGCCACAATCGTCCGCACGATCGCCACATTCTCCCCCTCGCTTTCGATCTCCATCCGCCCCACAAACGACTTATCAACCTTCAAAGTATCCGTAGGAAACCGACTCAAATAACTCAACGACGAATAACCAGTGCCAAAATCATCAATTCCCAACTTGACATTTAACGCTTTCATCTGCTTCAAAACCCCGATCGCCGACTCCACATCCTCCATCACCACACTCTCAGTAATCTCCAACTTCAAACTCTCGGCACTCAAACCCGTTGTTTCCAAAATCACCTGAATGCGATCGACCAAATCCGGCTGAGCAAACTGCTTCCCAGATAAATTTACACTCATAATCAAAGGTCGATCGAAATCAAACATTCCCTCCCAAAGCCCCAACTGCCGGCAAGCCTCCTCCAACACCCACTCACCCAGCGGCACAATTGCCCCCGTTTCCTCAGCCACCGGAATAAACTTCATGGGCCCAATCAAACCCCGCAGCGGGTGTTGCCAACGCACCAAAGCCTCAAAGCCAATAATCCTACCGCTTGCCAAAGATACAAACGGCTGATAGTGCAGCAAAAACTCCTGACGCTTGAGGGCCATCCGCAAATCAGTTTCCAACTGCAACCTCTCCACCGCCAAAGCGTGCATCGAAGCATTAAACACCTGATACCTTCCCGTTCCCAAAGCCTTCGCCCGGTACATCGCCGTGTGGGCATCCCGTAGCAAGTGTTCCGGCTGTTCCCTGACAGTAGCAGCGGGTTCGCCCCCCAGGGCAATCCCGATGCTCGCAGTCACAAACACCTCCTGCCCCTTCAACTCAAAAGGCACAATTAAAGCTTGGTGAATGCGAGCGGCCAAATCCACAGCACTGTCAACATCAATATTCCTCACCAAAATCGCAAAATCGTCGCCCCCCACCCGCGCCACAGTATCCCCGGGGCCAATAATCGCCCTCAACCGCAGCACCACCGACATCAGCAGTTCATCCCCCACCAAATGACCCAAAGAATCATTAATCACCTTAAACCTGTCTAAATCCAGAAACAGCACCGCAAACAGATAGCTGCGGCGGCCCCTAGTATTGGCGATCGCCCGCCCCAGGCAATCCACGAACAAATCCCGGTTGGGCAAACCCGTCAGAGAATCGTGAAAAGCATCGTAAAGCTTCCTGTAAGCACTGACACCCACACCAGTCACCACCAAACCCAAAGTCGGCGACACTAACGGTACCCACCCACCCCCAGTAAAAATCCCATAACTAATCCCCAACAGCCCCATCAATGCAGCACCCCCAGCCAATCCCGCCCTCACAGGGTGCACAATACGCCAAGCCAAAACCCCGCCAATCACCGCCCAAGCACCGTTCCACAAAATTTCCGCCCATTCCGGCCACACCCAAAACAGCGATCGCCCATCCAAAACCGCACTCAATATTTGGCTGAGCATTTGCGCGTGCAGCAACACCCCCGGCATTTTCGGACTTTGCTTTTTAACCGGGCTGTAAGGCGTCAAAAACAAATCTCTGGTACTCGGTGCCGTCGTCCCGATCAACACAATCTTGTCCTTAACCCAGCTTGGTTCAATTTCCCCCTTCAATACCTGCCTGATACTGACTTGTCGCGCCACATCCTTACCAGAACGGTATTTGAGCAGAATTTGGTAGCCTTTGGCATCGAGATTTGCATAGCCGCCACTGTTAGAAGTTAAAGGCACAAATTCTGCCTTTCCCCAGTTGATTTGGTGGGGATGAACAGGGCTATTTTCCGGCTGCACTCTGTCTTTGAGATACAACAAAGCCACTTGCACAGAAAACGAGAAAGCAGTATTCTTCTGTGCTTGCGAGACTGAGAGCAAATTGCGGCGTACAACGCCATCAGGATCGAGCACGAAGTCGTTAAAACCGACCCGATCGGGCGGTATCCCCGGAGGCGCAGGCACTCCCTCACTTTCTGAATCCCTCAATTTATAAATCGCCACCACATTCGGTGCTTTCAGCCCGGCCAGCAATTCTTCGTGTCCCGGCGCTTGAGGCAAATCCCGGTACAAATCCAAACCGATGACTTTTGGCTGATACTTTTGCAGTTTTGCCAAGGTTTGAGCGATCGTCTTGTCGGAAATCGGAAATCTCCCCAAAGCTTGAATATCGGCTTCAGAAATTTCCACTACCAGCAGCCGCGGATCGGGGCCGGAATCTGGCTGCAAGCGCACTAACGAGTCAAAACTCCCCAACTCCCAGCTTTGCAGGCCTCCCAACTGCCGAACTCCCATATTCAGCAGCGTTACAGTCGCGCCCACAAGCATTGCAGGCAAAATCCTGACCCGTCGGTTTTGAGAACTCAGGTTGAGGCCAGTTGCCACAGACATGACATATCGAAGATTTCGAGAGAATTTGGCAGTCACAGAAAAAATATGTCGGTGCAAATTAGCTTTGCACAAGTCTGTTCTTACAGAATTGAGCTTAATATGAGATTGAATGTAATTTTTTCAGAACTTCTGCCGCAACCGAGTTTCTTTAAGCTAATTACTCGATTTGGCAAAGTATTTCTCGAATCGGAACCGGGTTTTTGAAGATTTGCCGACAAATCCTGTCTTTAATTCCCCCGTTTCCCCCAATTCCCACAAGCGTTAAAATTTAGTCGATCGAACTTTCAGGATATTTTTGAGATTATGGCGAATCAACTTCCGATTCCGGTGATTGTTAACGGTGCAGCAGGCAAAATGGGCCGCGAAGTAATCAAGGCGATCGCCCATGCTAGTGACATGACCTTATTTGGGGCTGTAGACCGCTCTCCTGAGTGCCTCAACGCCGATGCCGGCGAATTAGCCGGATGCGGCCCGTTAGAAGTTCCCATCACAGACGACTTGCAAGGAATGCTGGTATTAGCAGCTCAGGAAAAGCAGTTAGGCGTGATGGTAGATTTTACACACCCTTCGTCAGTTTATGAAAACGTGCGATCGGCTATAGCTTACGGCATTCGCCCGGTAGTCGGCACTACTGGCTTGAGCAGCAAGCAAATTGAAAACTTAGCTGAATTTGCTGACAAAGCCAGCATCGGCTGTTTGATCATACCCAATTTCTCGATCGGCATGGTTTTGCTCCAACAAGCCGCCGTCACGGCATCTCAGTATTTTGAACACGTAGAAATTATCGAGCTGCACCACAATCAAAAAGCCGACGCTCCCAGCGGCACGGCGATTCAAACTGCCCAAATGTTAGCAGAAATGGGAAAAACTTTCAATCTGCCAGAAGTTGAGGAAACCGAAAAATTAGCCGGAGCGCGGGGATCTGTGGCGGATGAAGGGATTCGCATTCACAGCATCCGTTTACCCGGTTTAATTGCCCACCAAGAGGTAATTTTTGGCGGCGCAGGTCAAGTTTATACTTTACGACACGATACGAGCGATCGGGCTTGTTATATGCCCGGAGTTTTGTTATCAGTGCGAAAAGTCATAGAATTGCGATCGCTCGTTTACGGATTAGAAAAAATCCTGTAATTAGCGATCAGTTGACAGTTGTCAGTTGATAGTTGTTATTAGTTTCAACAATCGCCTTAAACCTTTGATTAATCTCGCTGATTGCCAAGTCTCGATCCCCCTAAATCCCCCTTAAGAAGGGGGACTTTGATCAGAATCTTGTCCCCCCATTCTTAAGGGCTGCGTCAGGGAGATCGAGTTATTGTAGGGTGCGTCAGGGCAGAATGTTTTGACAACAGACTAACAACTTTCCCCCTGACGCACCCTACGGTTGATTAGCTTCTTCCCTCTTCCTTCTTCCTTCTTCCCTCTTCCGACTTCCATCGGACTTCCATCCGTTACATCCGTTACATCCGTTACATAATCCGTTGCCGAACTTCCCTCTTCCTTCTTCCTTCTTCCCTCTTCCGACTTCCATCCGTTACATCCGTTACATCCGTTACATCCGTTACATCCGTTACATAATCCGTTGCCGAACTTCCCTCTTCCTTCTTCCTTCCTCCTATGCTAATTCCCCTAACCCAAGAAACCTTCAAAGAACTAATTCCCGCCGTCGCCACGGGAGCGCAATACAAATATATCTGGGGAAAACCGCCCGATTTTTTGAGGCGAATGTTAATCTCTGCAGTCAGCGTAGTTTTCCTCCTGGTAGTTTACAACTTCGTCGGTTCCGATGTCGGGCCGCTAGTTTTAATCACCGGATTGATAGCTGGTTTGTACTGGCTGTGGGGGCCAATTTTGTGGGCAAGTTTGCGGAATGCAGAATGCCGCAAACATAAATATTGTGGTTTTTGGCAAGGGCGAGTTTTGGATATTTATATCACAGATGAAATCACCAGTCAAGAAGAAACAGTCAATCAAAAAGGACAACTCGTAATAGTAGACAACCTAGAACCGCGCATCAACCTAGAAATAGGCGACAAAACCGGATTTACTACCACATTGCGAGCACCCCTGCGAAAAGATCACCAGGGAATTGTCCCCGGCCAAGCAGCATTAATGTTAATCATGTCAGATATAGAAGACTTAGGCAGAATCGCCAAAGTTTCCGACATTTACATTCCCAGCCGCGACGTGTGGGTAAGCGATTATCCTTATTTACGCAGAGATTTGTTTGTAGAAATGAGCCAGCAAATCAAAAAAGGTAGACAGAAAAAAGGGCGGGATACAAACAATCAAAGCAGAGATGTAAAAAGACGAACCGCCGATTATTAAACAACAATTTCTCCATCCCCAGAAACCCACCCATAAACCGGGTTTTTACTCCGAAAACCTGTAGTCTCTCTCGCTGATAGCCGAGGCCAGATTCCCCTAAATCCCCCTTAAGAAGCAGGGTGGATTAATTGTCAACGCAATAATGTATCATAGAAGAGGCAATCAGATATTACCATCGGGTAAGACTATCACTATAGGACAAAGAATTAATGAATTTATTAGAAGCGATTAAATTAGTTCCAGACCATCGAAAAAACCGAGGAATTAGACATCCACTCTGGCTGATGCTCACAATAATTTTGTTGGGTAGTTGCACGGGATATTGGGGGTATAAGCCCTTGGTAGAATTTACAAAAAATCATCGAAAAAACCCTCATAAAATTATTGGCTCTCCCGCCTGATATTCGCTTTCCATCAGATTCAACGTTTAGAAATATAATTCAAGCATGAGATTTTGAGATTTTAGCAGTTCTTTTTAATGTGTGGTATAAACAAACATTGTCAATAGACGAAGGAGAATGGATGGCAATGGACGGAAAAGGCATTAAAAGTACCTTAACAGGTGGCAACAGCTCTTACCAAAACTTTGTCACTATGGTTTCCGTTTATAGTCATCATCATGGATGGGTAGTGAGACATCAAGTTATGGAAAACAAACAGAAAAGTGAAGTCGAAGTCGTACAGGATATCGTTCAAGAACTCTCCGGTAATAAAGTAGTAATTACCCTCGATGCACTACATTGTCAAAAAAAAACGCTAGCGTTAATTATTAATTGTGGCAATGACTATATAGTTACGCTCAAAAAGAATCAATTAAATCTGTTTAAAGCGGCTAAGAAATTAGTGAGTTCTGCCGTGGCGACTGACGAATACGAAGTCTCTGAATGTGTACATGGGCGAACCACAACTCGCCACACCAAGATTGATCCAATTCCACCTCAATTATTACCCCTTTGGAGGAGTGCAAAACACATAATTGTGGTCAGGAGATCTGGAACCAGATGGGAGGGAAAAAAAAGTCGTCGTCACCTGATTAATTTCGATGAAGTACACTATTATTTAAGTAGTCGGGATTGGTCTGCGAGTCAATTTGCCGAGGCTATTCGTGGCACTGGTTAATTGAGAATCGACTGCATTGGGTTAAAGATGTGACGTTAAACGAGGATAACGATATTCGTCGCGGTGGCAATGCACCTGCTAATTGGGCAATGGTCAGGCAATTTTTAGTGTCATTGGCTCGAATGAAAGGTACTCATACTTTTCCTGAAGCTTTAAGATTAATGGCTAATCAAATAGAAGATTTGAGTGAGTTGCTTTTTGATTTATCTGGTCAAGATAAACCTGTTAAATGCCTCGCATAAAGTTGGTCAATAGCCTTCATAGCCTTGATTTCGCCTCTCGACAATTAATCCACCCTGCTTAAAACGCAAATCTGCTGCAATTGCCGATCGCACTATAAATTACAAAAAAACCAATTCCTGTAGGGGCCGTGCCAAAAATGCCCGCCCCGATTCATGTATAGCAACCGCCACATCGGTGAGGACATAAATAACTTCATGAATAGAGCCGATAGCCGTACTGCATCAATGATTTGATTCCCGTTATGCAACTGTCAACTGTCAACTGTCAACTGTCAACTGCTATAACAAACCGCATCAACTGTTCCCCTCTTGGCCATAAGCCTGCCAAGCCAAATCCACCAAACCGTTAACAATAGCCACAGCCACCACCGCAGAGCCCTTGCGGCCCTCAATCCGAATGTGAGGAATCATCGAATCGTGCAGCCGCGACTTAGCCACGTCAACCCCCACAAACCCAGAAGGAGTCCCAATTACCAAAGCCGGCCGAATTTCCTCAGATTCAATCAAATCTACGATCGCCGACAAAGCAGTTTGAGCCTGGCCCACAACAAAAATCCCTTCAGGATAGCGTTTTGCCAAAGTTTCAATCCCCCAAGCCGCCCGCGTCCTTTCCTTTTGAGGGCGCGTCAAAGCCTCCATCGAACAGTAAACCGGATTCGCAAAGGTACTTTGGATTAGGGGCGTAATGCCCACCTGCACCATCGGCACATCTACCACGATCGTAGTCCGAGCAGCCAAAGCTGCCGCCCCAGCCTGCAAAGCCTGATCGGAAAAACTAATTAAAGACTTGTACTCAAAATCAGCAGTCGCATAAATCACGCGGCGGACTATTTCGTACTCCGCCGCTGAAAAACCGTGGTCGCCAATTTCGTTATCGATTAATCCCAGACTCTGGGCATCGCTTACGTGCCATTCCATTTGTTGGATAGCTGTCGCCTGTGAGTTGTCAGGTATCAGCTTACCAGCTTTTAGTCATTCGTTGACTGTTGAGTAAAATCTGCTTTCCTGCCAACTGCCAACTGATATCGTTTCCGGTTGCATCGGAATAATAAAATCGAGTCAACAGTTAACACTCAACCATTCAGTTTTTCGATCCCTCCTTCTACAGTCAACAGCGATGCCCGCTCGCGAAGTCGAAGGGTCAACAGTCAACAGTCAACAGTCAACAGTCAACAGTCAACAGTCAACAATCATGTATGAGTGCAACCGGAATTGATATGACAACTAAGTTTCCGACGACGAAGAAGATTTGCCCAACACCGGAGTCAGGAATGCCACCAAAGCTCCGATCGCAAAACCGGCCACATTCCGAACCACAGGCAACCAGTCAGAAGTCCGAGTCACCACCGGCCCCAGTCCGAAAGCGAAAAACAGAATGCCCCACAGCGGCGAAAAAATCAGCGCCCACTGCCAAGCCACAACCTGTCCCGGCTTCCGAGGCTGAGCCGCAAACCCGCAGATGACGCCGCCAACCACCGACGTAATTAACGTCAGAATCCACTGTTCCCTGGGCAAACCGGGAACCACGCGGCATCCGCCCTGACGCAAACAGCCTTCTATCGACTCCAAAGATTCAATAATCGCTCGATCTTCCCCATTGTCCCGCACAAAAAATTGATTACCGTAGCGGGTTTGCAGTTCCACCCAAAAAGTGCGTGGCAGCAGCGGATACAGCGAGTCGCCCACATTAAAATTGAGCAAATTGCCTCCTCGGGGGTCAGCAACTAGCAACACACTCTTGTTATCTAGCCCCCAATAACTTTTGACAGCCAAACCGGGCGTGCGATCGTACTGAGTCAGCACTCGCAGTTTCCAGCCGGTTTCGGCTTCAAATGCCTTTAAATTTTTTGCCAAATTTTGTTCTTCAATATCCGTAAGGGCTTTAGCTAAGTCAATGATCGGCGTCTGAGTTGAAGGCAACAAATCGGGATTATTGAAAGCGTGGGCCGCAGGTGCGATCGTCCACACAGACAAAGCCAGAAAAAATGCGGCAACAGAGGCTAGAAATTTTCGCGGGAAAAGCTGTGACATAGGAACTTATAATCCGGGTCTTAATTGTGAATGCTAGCTGGCGGTCTTAACCAGAGGATAAGAGAAAACTCATATTTCTTTACAATTATTTACTTTACAGGAAGCCGAGAGCAAGGGGAAGAGTTCAAGCAAGGAAAGTTTTGAACAGTCAACCGTCAACAGTCAACCGTCAACAGTCAAATGACTAAAATTGAGATTTTGCCCCAACCCCCTCACAGAGACGCCGATCGCGATCACTCACATTAGGATTAGTTCTCAGATAATCTCCCACCCAGTCACAGCCCCTCACCAGCAAATCGTCAAGATCCAAATTCCACAAAATCACCCGATTATCCCGGCCCGCAGAAGCCAGAACCTTCCCATCCGGGCTAAAACTCACACTCATCACACTATCCTTGTGACCCGTCAAAGTTTTCAGCAAAGTCCCGCTGCGACTCCACAGCTTCACCTTATGGTCATAACTGCCCGAAGCAACCAACAAACCATCCGGGCTAAAACCCACGCTAGTCACGCTGTCGCTAGAACCCTTCAGCAGCGTCGCCACCAAAGTCCCGTCTACCTTCCACAATTTCACCGAATTGTCGTAACCAGCCGAAGCCAGCATTTTGCCATCAGGGCTAAAAGCAACCCCCAACACAAAACTGTTGTGAGCTCCTTCAAAAGTTCTTAGCAAACGACCATCCCGATTCCAGAGTTTGAGAGTACCATCATCACTTGCAGAAGCCAGCATCGAGCCGTCGGGACTGAAAGTCACCCCAGTCACCCAGCCTGTGTGTCCCGTCAAAGTCTTAATCAGCCTGCCGTTTCTAGTCCAGAGTTTCACAGTCTTATCCTTGCTCGCCGAAGCCAGAACTTCGCTGTCGGGGCTAAAACTCACGCTCATCACGCTGTCGGCGTGGCCGTCGAGAGTGAACAGCACAGAAGGCGAACACGGAAACAGCGGAGCCGAAGGACAAGGAAGAATATTACTCATCCCCTCCTCTTTCAGACTCCAGACTTTCACCGTTTTGTCGTAACTCCCAGAAGCAAGTAGCTGGCCGTCGGGGCTGAAACTGACGCTGGCGACTCTCTGAGTGTGTCCTTCCAAGGTTTCCAGCAAAACCCCCGTGCGGCTCCAGAGTTTGATAGTTTTGTCCGTAGAAGCAGAAGCCAGCCTTTGGCCGTCGGGGCTGAAAGTAACGCTTTGCACCCGGTTTTGGTGTCCGTCGAGGGTTTTGAGCGGCACGTCATCGAGCCGCCACAGCCTGACAGTTTTGTCAAAACTTGCCGAAGCCAAGGTTTTGCCTTCCGGGCTAAAACTCACCTGAGTAACTCGATCGGCGTGTCCCTCAAAAGTTCTCAGTAAGCGACTTTCTGGTTTAATGTTGCTAGCATCGGTTGGGCGTTTGTCGCCAACACCAGCAAGACTCCAGAGTTTGACAGTCCCGTCTGCACTTCCAGAAGCAAGTGTTTGACCGTCGGGGGAGAAACTGACACCAAATACCCATTTGCTGTGTCCCCGCAAAGTTGTTAGCAGTTCGCCCTTATTTGCTTGTGTTGAATTTTCTGTTGCTGGGTGTTTTAGTGCAGCGATGCTCCAGATTTTCACCGTTTTGTCTTCACCCGCACTGGCGATCGTTTCACCATCGGGGGAGAAACTGACGGTGTAAATTTTCGAGGGTTGTCTGTTTTCGCTATGCCATAAATTAGCGATTAACCGGCCGTCAGAACTCCACAGTTTCACAGTACCGTCATCGCTCGCCACAGCGACTATTTGGCCGTCGCGGCTGAAGCTGAGCCAATTTACGGGAGCAAATTGTTCGATCGTTCGCAGCAGCGTGCCGTCGGTTTTCCAAAGTTTGATAGTTTTGTCTGTAGATCCACTGGCGATCGTTTGACCGTCAGGGCTAAAAGCAACGCTGGTAACACTATTAGTATGCCCGTTGAAAGTTGCCAGCAAACTGCCGTCTGTTTGCCAAATTTTGACAGTTTTATCTAAACTTGCCGAGGCTATGATTTTGTTGGCGGGACTGAACGCGACAGAGGAGACGCTGTTAGTGTGACCCTTGAAAGTTGCCAACAAACTGCCGTCGCGCTGCCAAAGTTTGACGGTTTTATCTACACTGGAAGAAGCTATTGTTTCGCCGTCTGGACTGAAGCTAAGACCCCAAACTACATCGCCGTGTCCTTCCAAGCGGTTGCGTTCTTTGACTCCATAAACTGCCTGCTGGAGGGCAGCAGAAATCAGAATTTCGGTGTCTTTGAGAGTGTACATTTGTTGGGAGTGTTCGATCTGTTTCCACTTTTTACCAGCTCTCAAACTTTCCATCATGGCGTCAAATTTGTTGTTTGAGAAATAAAGTGCTTCCGAAGCTGCAGTCAGGGTACTGATTTCGGCTCGCTGAGTTTGAGCGACAGCTAGCTGTTTTTGACCCACAGCCCGCCACCAAAAATTTACGGCGGCGATGGTGGAACTGGTTAGCAGCATGACGCCGATCACTGCTAATCCCAGCAGTTGCTTGAGAAAAGTATTGGCTCGGTAGAGCTGTGCTTGACTCATTTTTTTGTCCGCTTCTGCTTTGTGTAGTCTGGCTTCTAAGCCGAATCTTTGGCGGATCGGCCGCACTAAATAGTCGTGTACCAATTGATAGCGGTCTTCTGGGGCTTCCCGCAGCAGAAATAGCAAACCGTGACCGACTAAAATGTCTAAAATTAAGTCGAGGTTGTCGGTTTTCTTTTGTCGGCTTTCTGGGTCTTTTGCGAACTGTCGCTGTAGGGAAATTCGGTTTCTGCCGATCGCCAATAATTCTTTTTCGCCCGCATCTGCTGGCTGTTGGCCTGTCACTAACGAGAGTTCGTGTTTTGTTTTTATCAGGCGAACGCCTCTTTCATCTGTCAGGGAAAACAAGATTTTCCACGCTGCATCTTCGTTAACCAGACCGCAGTCAGAGATGACTCCTTCGAGCGATCTTTTCACTAATTCCGCTTTGGGATTGTCCCCCAATTGCTGGTATTGTGCTAGACTGGTAATACCTTCTTCTTGCAGTTGCGCTCCCACTACCTGCAATTCGATTGGTCGCACTTCTTGCAGTTCGTCTGCTAAATCTTCTACGAAGGCATCGATCAGTGCCGGCTCTAAATAAAATTCCGCCCGTTCTGTTAAGTGTCCGATGACAGCCCGCGCGTCTTTGATAGAAAAACTCCGCAGTTGGTAGCGGATGCTTTTGTCGAGAATATTATTGTTAATAGCGTCAAGATTTGGGAAGCGATCGCAATCCAGTAAGTAGTGTAAATAATCTTCGCGCAAGCACAGAATTATCTTGACGTAAGGCAGGTTCAAAAACAAGCGCAAAAAGTTATAAAAAAGTTGTCTTTGTGCCACCGAAGTCGAAACAAAGAAAAACTCTTCAAATTGATCGAAAATCAGCACAGTCAACAAATTATTTGTGGCATTTTCGCGCAACTGCTCTATAATAAAAGAGGAGATTTCCGAGCTGCGAGCGGGGATAACCGAGCAACTTTTTTTGTGAATTCCCTGTACTCCTTTGGAGATTAATTTCCTTTCCTCTTCGGCTTGTTTGTCGTACAGCGCGCCGTTCAAAGCATTTTCTAACTCCACCAACCAGTCGGTGTAAACTTTGACTACTACGGGCAATGTATCGCGCGCGCCCGGAGTAATATTTTTCAAAGCTGGTACTAAGCCGGCATTGACTAGAGAACTTTTCCCGACACCGCTGGGCCCGTGAATAATAGTTAATTTATGGTCGTCCCTGCTAATTCTTTCTAGCAAGTTATTGATGTCTGTTTGGCGCGAGTAAGCTGTCATGGACGCTGCGATGGCGGCTTGATTTTGAGCTGAGGGGCCCGAAGGATTGACGGCTTGTCGCTGCTGCTGCAATTGGCTGGCTCCGATAAAAGCCCTAAATCCGTATTGATATTCGATCGAACGCTGGGTTTTTTTAATCCGAAATGCTTTAAGATACTCTCCCTGCTCGAAATAAACCGCTTGCAATTCCGTCAAAATATCGATGTAAAGTCGGGGGTCGTACTTCGGCTCGCTTTGAGATTGAGCCAACTCCAAAGAATGAACCGCTGCTTCCCACTGCCCTAGCTGTCGCAAACTTCGGGCTAAAAGTAAAAGATACGAACTCCTGTCGGATTTGGGATGTTGGATTTTAGATTTGGGATCGTTACTTGACTCGTTAGTACCTACAAATTCTGGGTAATTTCCTTCAAACCCCAATCTCAAATCTTCAATCAGCAATCTCAAATCATTAGGCGTTTGATCCAAAATCGCCAAAGCCAACTCGGCTAGCTGGCGGGCTTGACTCCACCTCGACTGTTGCAGGGCAACTTCAGCCAAAAAGCCGTAATCTTGAGCTAGTTGGCTGGGAGTACCGTAAGTGAAGTGCAACTGCAAAGAATTTTCAGCTAATGCTTGCAACTCTCCCCAAGCTTTCAAGCGCTGCAGCACTTGTCCCAGGTGTGCTGTCACCTCAGCTACCAATTCCGGGCGTGAGGCAAGGGAGAAAGCGTTTCTAGATTGTTCCAGGCTAATCCAAGCTTGTTCCCAGTGTTGGCGGTTGGCTACCGGGTTTCTGGCTGCTTGCAAGCGGTGACACAGGGCTATGTGAAACAGCACTATGCCTTCTCTCTCTAAAAATAAAATTTTGGGGACAGGATTCGACAAGGAGGAGAAGGTTTCTGGGTTTTCGGAATGTTCCAAGTTTGCCAGTTCCCAGTTGCCCGTTTTCTGCTGCCAAAATATTAAGCTTTCTTGGTAGTGAATTAAGGCTGTTTCGGTTTGGTCGCTGACATAGTAATCTCGACCGAGAACGAATTGCAGGCTGGCTTTGAGGGCGGGTTCTAATTCTTGACCGCGATTTTGTAAATCTCTTAAAGCTAATTCTAGTTCTCGGCGTGGCAAAGAGCCGATCGCCAAATCGAAGGTATTGCCCGGACTCAAGGGCGAATAGGAGTGGACATCTGATAGTCGTCGGTTTTGGGGCCCTGAGTTAACAGTTAGAAAGCGTTCTCCAGGGCTGATTTCGCGCTCTAGGTCGCGTTTTTCGCACGGGGTTTCGCAGGTCTCACCATTAGCGATGGTGCTGAAGTTGCTGCTAGCGAGTTCTTGATTGAGTTCGCCTATTTTAAATATAGTATCGGCCCGCCTAGCGAGGAAATTAATTAATTCGTCAACGCCCATTTCAAATTTAATTGTGGCGGCGGCCCAACTTTTGAAATCCGGGGCCAGACGAATCATTTTGGTCACGATGTCATCTGTTACCCACAAAATCACTGGGCAGGAAAAATTCTTGCGAAATTCGTCTCGCACTTGATTGGTAGAGGCCATCAGTTCGTCGATCGCTACTACTGTTTCTAAACCGAATACCATCAAAGCCGAGGCGGCACCGACAGGCGAGTACCCCTCCTGGAAAGTGCTTGCCTGCAGAGTAGTGTAAAGGGTTTTGACTGAAGCTGGCAGGACGATATCTTGAATTGGAACTGGGGACACTTCTCGCAGCCGCTGCGCTATTTGCTGCCGCAACTGCTCGTAGTTGCAGCGCACCAAAATTAGCGAGAATTGGTGTTGAGACATTGTGATAGACCTGACCAGAGTTTTGAGCGAGCGCTCGTTGTAGTTGGCAGTTTCTTGTACCTTAATTAGATCGGTCATGCGTGCACCTCTTTTGCATTAATCAATTACCTAACGCTCGCCAATCGTGACTGAAAGCGTATCTACTTAGACATAGCCGTCTCTGTCTGACGCTTTATCTCTGTATAAATACGTAGTTTTCCGTACTTGTCCTATCAATACTTACATAGTTATTATAGCCAATGTAAAGATATCATACCTCTCAATCTCAGAGAATGCTAGACTTCCCAATAAAAATTTAAGGTCATCTTAGATTTTTCGATTCAGCTATATATAAAAAACTACCGATCATAAATAGCCAACCGCTAAGTTCATGATCATACCGACGACTAGCTATTAGTAAACAACTCTGATATATCTGTAGCAGGCATTTAACACAACCGCAAAAAAAAACTGTCGTCCGGGATGGGATTAGTTGAAATTAAGAGCAACAGATAAAAACAGACATAGGGGGTCTGACATTGCAGATATGAGAGTTGAGAGTGGGCAAAGTCCTTAGTGGTGGCAAAGTTTTACACGACAATAACATTCACCGCCTATAGCCAGCATTCACCAGAAATCAGCCAGTGGCAAAAACCGCTGACTGATTTCTGTATTGGATTGTAAGATTTCGGAGTTGTGAGCGATGAATTTTCAGTTAAATACTTTCTAAGTCCCTCGTGGTTAAGGGTTCTTAGAGTCACGAAGCTATCTCAAAAATCCCAACTATTTTGCTTCAGTGCGCTGCTGCCACTCCTTATATTTTCGGGTTTCTGCTAGGGCTGGATTAATCCCAAACCAACGACCTTCTTGATCGCGGTATTCAAAGACAAACATACTTCGCAACAAGATTTGAGACTCTTCTTCGCCGGTTACACTTTGTCGGTTGACGACTTGAAACAGCAATTCCCATTCCATGTCATTGATGGCTCCCAAAAGGTCATCGCGATATTCTTGAATGACGCTTTCGAGGCATTCGCGAGAGAAGGGAGGGTCTTCGTGCTGCAAACAGCTATACAAAAGCATCAGTAGATTGCGAACGTGACCGCCACTAATCCGACACAGCCGATCTAAAGTTTCGGGAGAGTCAAACACCTGGGAAATCAAATCAAGGCGTTGATGGGGAGCAACTTTCGGGAAAGCTCTAGCTAATACTAGCTGCCGCAGCAGTGCCATTCCTTCAATGTGGTCTTCGCCCGATCGCATTTGCACCGGTACCATCGGCATCACCTTGGGCTTGACTCCAAATCGACTAGCGAGGCGGCCGAAGTCGTTGGAAAAAATCAAAGTCAAGGGAATCGTGTAGACAACATGGCAATTAAGTTTTTTCAACTGTTCGCCGCGGTCTAAAAACAAGTATTCTGGCTGGGTGCGTCCGCTGGGTTTGAGGGAGGCGTCGAGGCGATCAAGGTTGTCAACAATGACTGCGAGCCCTTTTTTGCCTTGGTGCTTAAGTTCGGCGTTAGCTTTGTTGAGAAGTTCTTCGTTGATCGACTGCAAAATGCTGTTGGTGCGGGGTTCGAGATATTGCCTGAGTTGCGATCGCAGTTTGGGAGAGTCTTTAGTTTTAGCAGTAACTCTAGCAATGCCTACAGATAACTCGGCTTCCGCTGACAAATCTATGGGAGTCTGCAAAAATTCTGCTACTTCTGCAAACAGATTTGTAAAATAGCTCGGTCTGAGTTTGATTTTAGCCGATTCCATAGTTTCGCTGACTTGGCGCGCAATGCTCAGCAAAATATCGCTGATGTCTACATCTCCCATGTCTAAGTCTTGGGAAGACTCGAAGTAGACGACGCAAAAACCCTCTTGCTCTAACTCAGCTTTCAGCCGAAACAATTCGGTAGATTTGCCACAGCCGATATGTCCTGTAAATAGCTGACAGGTTGGCTCGTTGGGGGAGATGCGGGTAATGGTTCGCTGTAAAGATTCAATGATTTTGCCGCCACGCACGGAACCAAAATCAATGTAGTATTGATAATCTCCTGGGTCTCCCGCAACAAGGGTCTTGCTCGGGTTGCAGGCTTTATAGAATCTGTCTAATTCGAGTGCGATCACAATAGAAGCCGACTAAAAGTTAAAAAAGTTAATCGAAAGTCTAAACTTTCTTTGCCTGAGTTTAGTTTGATTTGTAACCTTTTGCACTGTGGGGTAATGCCCTAAATACCCAAACAACCTGGAGCTGGTAAGGGGTTTTCCCGGCGCTGGAATTGGAAATTCTTAATTAAAACTTTTGAATTACCTAGCGGGCTCAGTGATATTACTGATCTTGGCAGGAGTCAGGGTAAATTTGTGGGGATCTGGTTAAATGGTAGGGGAAAACAGGGTTCAAGAGAGAGATTAAACAGTTTTGAATTTGTGCTAATCCTTAATTACTATATTGTCAAGACGTAGATGGCTAGTTTTGGAGCGGTTTCTCAAACAGAGTTAGGGCGCAGGCGCCAAAAGTTGCGGCAGCAGAGGCGCGCTCGATTGGCGGCTGTTGTGTGGCAAATGCTGGCAGCAAGTGCAATGGCTGGAGGTTTACTGTGGTGGATTGCTCAGCCGGCTTGGTTAATTGCCCGATCGGAACAAGTGAAGGTGGAGGGCAATCAGTGGCTGTCGGATAAGGCGGTGCGGTCTTTGGTGCCGCTGTCTTACCCGCAGTCGCTGTGGGGGATTCAACCGCAGGCCCTGGCCGAAAAGCTGGAGTCAACGGGGCCCATCGCTAAAGCGAAGGTGACTCGTAACTTGTTTCCGCCGAGTTTGACTATAGAAGTGGCAGAACGCCTGCCGGTGGCCGTGGCGCAGCCGACGGCGGTGTTGAGATCGAACAGTGACAAGGAAAAAGTGGGGTGGCTGGACGCTCGCGGAGGTTGGATGCCGTCGGATAGTTATACTGCTGTACGATCGCAGAATAATTCGATCGGGCCCGGCAGCATTCCGGGAACGCAGCCTCAGCGTTCTTTGCCCACTTTAAAAGTCATCGGGCCTTTGGAACAGTATCGCGCCTCTTGGCCGAAGTTTTACCAAGGACTCAGCGGCTTAACGGTGAAAGTGTTTGAGATTAATTGGCAAAACCCGAATAACTTGATCTTGAAAACAGAGATCGGTACCGTACACTTAGGGCCGTACAGTTCCAAGACTGCGGAGCAACTTAAGGTTTTAGACCGAATGCGACAATTGCCAAAACAGCTAGATTCAAGCAAAATAGCCTACATTGACTTGAAAAATCCTGCTTCGCCGATCGTCCACTTGCCAGAACCCCCCCCTAGTTTGGAGAGTGCAAGTCCCCCACCAACTCGCGGTCAGAATTGATCCTCTGTCAAGAAAAGGTAGAAGTATCCGTCATCCGGCAGAATTTTTACCGCTCTGGATAGATACGCAGGGCTTGACATAGGGACAATTGTTTGATAGGGCTCCTTTAGGGAAAAAAATCCTGCTTTTTTTCCCCTAAAGAAGCGTCTCCGGCTAGTGTTGATGTTTTGTTGTTCTGCAAAGCCCTACAAATGCCGAAGGCACGAGCGCCTGAACGGGGCAGGGGCGAGGTACGGGCGATCGACACCGACAAAATCCGAGATTCCTAACATTCAGCCTCGATCTGTGTTAGTTTTTCGGCAACTTTAGCCTATAGTTGATGTGAATTGGCGTTTAGTTAAGTTAAAAAGCTGTAATCTACTATCCCCGACTCTAATGAAGCTTAATAATAGACAGGGGTCTGATCAAGACAGTCCCCCTTCGGAAGAAGTAAAAAATTTTCCGGTGGCTCTCGATTCTGCCAATCCGTTTAGACGCAAGTCTGGTTATGTAAATGTAGATAGTATTGATATCGATCCTATGGTGAATCCCAAAGACATAATGCCCAGCAGTGCCGCGAGAATCAAAGTAATTGGTGTCGGCGGGGGTGGCGGCAACGCCGTTAACCGGATGATTGCTAGCGAGATTTCTGGGGTCGAGTTTTGGTGCGTGAATACGGATTCCCAAGCCCTGGTGCTGTCAAATGCTCCCAAACGCTTGCAAGTCGGACAAAAGTTGACGCGCGGCTTGGGTGCTGGAGGCAATCCGGCGATCGGACAAAAAGCAGCCGAAGAATCTCGCGACGAAGTTGCTAATGCTTTGAATCACGCGGATTTGGTGTTTATCACAGCCGGCATGGGCGGCGGTACTGGCACGGGTGCGGCTCCGATTGTCGCTGAAGTAGCCAAAGAAATGGGCGCGTTGACTGTGGGCATAGTAACGCGGCCTTTTACGTTTGAGGGACGGCGGCGCACCAGCCAAGCCGAGGAAGGGATTGCAGCTTTGCAAACCCGGGTGGATACGCTGATCGTGATTCCTAACGACAAGCTGCTATCGGTGATTTCGGAACAAATGCCGGTGCAAGAAGCTTTTCGAGTTGCTGACGATATCTTGCGCCAAGGGGTTCAGGGTATTTCTGACATTATTACGATTCCTGGTTTGGTGAACGTTGACTTTGCTGACGTGCGGGCTGTAATGGCAGATGCGGGTTCGGCGTTGATGGGCATCGGCGTGGGATCTGGCAAGTCGCGGGCTCGGGAGGCTGCGATGCAGGCTATTTCTTCCCCGCTGCTGGAAGCTTCGTCTATTGAGGGCGCTAGAGGTGTGGTGTTTAACATCACTGGCGGTACTGACATGACTCTGCACGAGGTGAATGCCGCGGCTGAGACGATTTACGAGGTTGTCGATCCGAATGCGAATATTATTTTTGGAGCGGTGATTGACGAGCGGCTTCAGGGCGAAATTAAGATTACTGTGATCGCTACTGGTTTTTCGGGAGAAGTTCCACCTTCTCCTGCGGGGCGCACTCAAAATGTGAATGCTCCTTGGCGGGCTGCAACTGTGCCGGTGACTCCTGCTCAACAGGCGCCTGATCCGAAAATTAAACCGCAAGATTTGGGATTAGATATTCCTGAGTTTTTGCGTAACCGTCGCCCACCTAGATAATTGTAGATTTTAGATTTTAGATTTGGGATTGTGGATTGGGGATTTGGAATAAGTCTAAAATCTCCAATCAAAAAAATCTAAAATCTACAATCTATTGAGATTGTGGATTTGGAATTAATCAAAAATCTCCAATCAAAAAAATCTAAAATCTAAAATCTAAAATCTAAAATTTCTAGGGTTTGGCCTGGTTCGGGTTCGAGGAGTTGGGTGGAGAGTCCCGATTTTGCTAGTAAATCGCGAAATTCGGGGAGGCTGCCGAGCGATCGCGCTAACATTGGTAAAATACCGGTGGCTCGGATATCTCCTGCAGTTGTAGGTAAGAAAAACTTCGGTTTGAGAGTTTCGGCGAGTTTGAGGGCTTCTTTGGGCCCCATGATGACTTGTCCGAGGAATGGGAAGATTTGACCGATGACGGGGGCGATGGCTACGTCTACCGTGTCTATTTTCTGTTTGACTTTTTCTAAGGGCGGTAAGTGCGGTTCGTAATAAAGTGTCTCGCCGCTGCTTAAATCTTTTAACAAATAGCCGTTTTCTTCTTGTCCGGGCTGAATTTCGGCTCCGGGTACGGCGATTATTTGTAATAATTCTTTAAATTTAAACTCTTGCCAATTGGCTAAAGATGTGATATTGGTGTATCCCAAACTGCTGAGGACTTTGGCGGCGGTGGGGGAGGCGATCGCGGGAATGGTGCGATCTAGTTTTTCGAGTGTTGGTCTGTGACAGTGGTCGTCTAAGCCTTGGGAAATTAGGATAAGGTCGATCGGCGGTAAGGTGTCGGGCGTAAAGGCGACGGGGGTGTTGTGGTAGGCGGTGAACAGCCAGGGTTGACCGTAAAATACCAGGGGATCGATTAGCCACGGATCGACGAGGATGGTTTGGCCGGCGATGTGGAAAATCCAGGAGTTGAGGTCGATGCGGGTGAGTTTCATAGTTTGCAATAATTCTTTACAATTGGTTTAATCATAGCTAATTTTGTTTGGGATTTTTTTACCGCAGATGAGGGCGGATGAACACGGATTAACGCGGATATGATGGGATTTTTTTACCGCAGATGAGGGCGGATGAACACGGATTAACGCGGATATGATGGGATTTATCTGCGTTTATCTGCGGTTGCAAAAAAGATGATTAAATCTAAGATTCCTGTGGGTTTGACTGTGGCTGGATCTGATAGTGGCGGTGGGGCTGGGATTCAGGCGGATTTGCGGACTTTTGCGTTTCACTGCGTGCACGGTACGAGTGCTCTGACTTGCGTGACGGCTCAAAATACTTTGGGGGTGATGCGGGTGGATGCAATGCCTGCGGAGGCTGTGGCGGCTCAAATTGAGGCGGTGGTTGGGGATATTGGGGTGGATGCTGTGAAGACTGGGATGCTGCTGAATCGGGAGATTATGGCGGTGGTGGCTTCGCAGGTGGAAGCTTTGGGAATAGGGAATTTGGTTGTCGATCCGGTGATGGTTTCACGATCAGGCGATCGACTGATTGACGATGGGGCGATCGCGTTTTTGCGGGATGTTTTGATTCCAATGGCTGCTGTCGTGACTCCGAATCGGTTTGAGGCTCAGATTTTGAGCGGTTTGCAGATTGATTCTGTGGATGATATGCGATCGGCGGCGCAGCAGATTTATCGTTTGGGTGCGAAAGCTGTTTTGGTCAAGGGCGGCGGGATGAAGGGGGATTTGCGGGGGATTGATGTTTGGTTTGATGGTACGCGGTTGGACGTGTTGAAGACTGAAAATGTTGATACTGGGAATACTCACGGGACTGGTTGTACTTTGAGTGCTGCGATCTGCGCTAATTTAGCATTAGGTAAAGATTTATTTACAGCGGTGATATTGGCGAAGGATTATGTTACTAATGCTCTAAAATATGCTTTGGATATTGGGGAAGGTCAAGGGCCAGTAGGTCATTTTTTCCCACTTTTACTGAAGTAAATTGTGAACTCATCCCTTCTTTTCCCTTCTTCCTTCGCGTCCTTTGCGTCTTCGCGGTTCGTTTAACTTCTTAATTTTTCAGGCGAAAGAGCGATCGCCACTAAATCTTCTATTTTCTTAAGATTCGGATCGCCGGCTAAATAACCAATCCCTCGATGCAAGTGTAGGCGAAATTGTTTAGCTAGAGTTTCCTTTTCCGTGCCCAAATTATCTTGGTGACAGCGCTGCTTGAGGGCCATTATCAAGATATCAGCCATGTCGCCGCCGAAGACATCCCAGCTTAATTCGACGTTGCTGTCGCTGGGAATTGGCACTGGGGATGGGATGCTGGGCTCGGCGAGCGATCGGCAAAATCCCCACCTGCATAGAATATTCCACTGATCGATTTTGGTCGATCGTTTCAGTTTTGATAGTTGGTCTTTGCCGGTTTGGGAGAGGCGGATGCGATCGACTGGTGGTTCCATGAGTTTGAGATTGTTTGGTATATTGTAAAAAGTGTTAATATTGGGGAAGCCAAGCCTCTAGATAACTGGAAATAATTAACATTTTTTTACACGACGCGACTTGATTAAATCGTTTTTTTTTGGTATTCTTATTTTAGTAGGATTTATCCTTAATAATGGGATGGTGGCAAAAATAAAATTTTCGCCACCATCCCATTATGCTATATATACTACCGCAACTCCCGGGCAAAGTCAAGGGGTTGCGGCTATTTTTTAGGGCGAGTTTTTATTCCCAGAAGTAACCTTTTTCGACGGTGGTTTGGTGTTTGGCGGAGTCGTATTTGAGGAGGTAGCTGTGGGCGATCGCCTCCAATTCTTGCAGCTTATCATATTCTACTTTGCTAATTTCCGTGTCGGTAGAAAGCAGGATGACTTGGTGGCTGGCCGAGGGGAAATAGCGTTCCACTAGGTTGTTTCTGTGGGAGGAGTCGAGGCGGCCCAAGGGAGTGTCGATCGCCACTGGCAATTGTCTCCCGGATACTCTAGCCAATCCCCACAAAAAGGCGATCGCTAGCAACTGTTTTTCCCCGGCAGAAAGTCGGTGTTTGGGTACCGGTTTGCCTTCTGGATCGTAAATGGAGAGGCTAAATGTTTGAGTGTCGATCGCAACTCTGTGCACCAAGTCGGTTTTGTGCAAGAGGTAGCGAAAACAGTCGGTAATTTCTATTTCGAGTTTGTTGAGTTTTTTGAGGGTGAGTTTTTCTTTAAATAGTTTGAGGGTAGCTTGGGCTTTGGCGATCGAAGCGATGACGTGTTGGCTGTTTCTGATGGTGATGTATTCGCTGCTGTAGTTTTCTAGTTCTTTTTGGTTTTTGGCTAATTCTCTCTCTAATTCATCGACGCGGCGGTTGGCTGATTCGCAGGCTGCGGATGCGATAGCGACTGCTTTTTGGGCTTTTCTGACTTCTTCTTCTAGTTTTTCGTAGGCTTCGGGGGAAGCTGCGGCTGCGAGTTGTCTGTCTGTAAAGTCGATTTCTGCTTCGATGCTTTTGATTTCTTCTATTTGGTTGCGGGCTAGAATTTGCTGGGCTTTGATTTGGTAGCTAAGGAGGTTTTCTAGTTGCTGGATGCTGTTGTTGTCGGCGTTCATCCAGGGCGGAATGTCTGTTCCCACTTGCTGTTCGAGTTCTTGGTTTTCTTGGCGGATGAAGTCTTGAATTTTATCGAGTTGTTGGGGGTTTAATGAGATTTCCGCGATATAGTTGAGAAGGCGATAGCTGCTTTGTTTGATAACATTTTGGGCAATCTTTGCTTGCTGCTGGCTGGCTTCTGTTTCTGCTTGAATTTTAGCTTCAGTTAGCAAGGGCGAAATTAGGGCTAGTGGGAGCGTATTTGAGGCTACTTCCATCATGGCTTGACGGGTTTTTTCTGCCTGATTTCTGTAGTCGTTTAGCTGTCTGTCTAGCTGACTGCGATCGGCGGCAATTTTCCCGCCTTCATAAATAAACTTTTCTGATGCTTGTTGCTGATTTTTTTGAGCTTTATCTAATTCGTTTTTAAAGCTGGCTTGTTCTTGCTTAGCCAACTCTATTTCATCAGAAAGTTTCTGAAAAGTTTGTTCGATTTTCTCTAAAGCAGCCAAGTCTTTTTTGCCAGCAATTTCTTTCCGCTTGCGGCCGGCTAAAATTTCTAAATCGACGGCGAGGCGTTCTGCTAATTCTAAACCTAAAAGAGATTTAATCGCCCCGACGACAAACTCTGGCGGAGTTTCGAGTTCGGCGAGTTCTTTTACTTGTTCGCCGTCAAACAGAAATAGGTTGGAGATTCCGACGGGCAAAAGGGTTTCGATGTATTCGTCCCAAGTGTTAGTAATTGCTTTGTCCGACCACCAATCGCTGACAATCTCGCTGTATATGAGAATGCTTAAATTGTCTTTGATGTCTAGTTTTTTCCAGTATCTAACTATTTTGAATTGAGCTAATTTATCATCTTGGACTTGTTCAAATGTTAGTTCGACGCGGGTATCTTCTAATGGGGGAGTGTGGCGGTTGACGCATTGATTGAGAAAGTCGCTGTAGCTTAAATTCCCTCTGGTGGAACATTGGGCGCGGCCGCCGTAGAGGGCGAGGCGAATGGCGTCCATGAGGGTGGTTTTGCCGCCGCCATTCATGCCGCCAAATAAAATAACTGGGCAGGGATTTCCGTCTTTTTCGGGGCGGAGATTGATGGTTTGGGTGCCTGCATAGGGGCCGAAGTTTTTGAGGACGAGTTCGAGGAATTGCATTGTAGATGTAGATGTTGTTGGTTGGTGGGGGGGCGGTTAGCAGCGGATTTTGTAGCGGATTTAGCGGATGGGTGGTTGGTTGGGCGGCGGTTAGCAGCGGATTTTGTAACGGATTTAACGGATGGATTGTGGGTTGGTGGGAAAATATTAGGAAGCGATTTGATTTGATAATTAATCAGTGACTAATCATCCGTTAAATCCGTTACCGAATCCGTTGCTAATCATCCGTTACATCCGTTACAAAATCCGCTGCTAACCGCCCTCCTCCCTTGCTACCAATCAATTACATCGGTTGAATCTTCCTCTTCGTTTTGGGGCTGAATGTTGGGAGGTAATGGGAGTTCGTCATCTGTTTCTTCATAGGTTCCTGCACTTCCTCTCGTCCAACCTCTGCCATTTGTTTTCGGCCGCCACAAGTATGGTTGAATGTGTTGTTGCCAACCTTGTACGGATTTTGGTGGGAGAATGCGGTGATATTCTAATTTACTGCGACCAAAGTTGATAAATAAACCTACTTTCGCTCCTGTCGATGCTAAGTAAGCTATGATTTGAGCTTGGTCTTTATCGGTCATTGGATAATTTACGGCTTTATCTTCTACTACAATACATTCATTTACCCAATGGTCTAGATAGAGAATTCCCATCCAAACTTGACCGTCATAAATTTGTCGGGGAGATTCCATTTCTGTTGTAATACTGGATTTCAGCATTTCTGCATCAAATGCTCTTTGGTAATGTTTTTCTCTTAAACCTTTTTGTGTCCTCCGGTGTACTCTCATTGCACAACCGATGATGCTGTATGTAAGATCCTGATGGGGAATATTAGGGTCAAGCATGGTCGTAAAAATTGTGTAATTTAAACGATGGTGGTTTGTTAATGCTGCGGTTAGTTGAAAAACCATTATATGCGATCGCACGGAGTGGCTGTCAACAAGTTTGGGTTTAACCGCAGGCTAGGGCGTGCTAATCGCTAGGTTTTTCCTCTCCTGAATTGGGCGGTGAAAATTTAATATCCGCCCAAGATAGCTGTCTGCTTTGATTGCTGTTGCTTTCGAGTTCTTCTTTAAGTTTGGCAATATCAACCGTATCGTTTTTTGCGGAACTGTTGGTTTGGGCGATCGCATCTTTGACTTGCTGAATATTCTCAGTCGGATTTGCTTTAACAGCATCCACCGCTGTTTTTAAGTTGCGTTGATAGTGGGCGTTACCAATGGCTTCCTCCTGCGATCGCGAACTGGTTTCAAAGCATTTATCCAAATCGGCGTAAATGCCTGTACGGCGGGGTTTTGTGTAGTATTGGCGTTCTGTATCAAGGAGTTTGGCCATCAATTCAAGGTGCATTTTGTCCTCGCTGCAAATTTCTTCGATCGCAGTCCATTCGTCGCTACCTAGCAGTTTTCTTTCGGCTGCGGGACGGGAATCTGCAAAAGGTTCGCCGGTGACTTCTTCGTAAATCCGGGGCAAACTATCATCAAATTCGTGCTTTTGTTCCAGCCAAATGCGGCGGATTTCGCTAAGTTCTTCCGGGGTAATTAAGGTAATGTCGCGCATTTCTAGGGGTGCGGTTTTGCGGATGTGGGTTTGTGCTTCCAAGACTCGCCTCAGCCAGTGTTCTCGCCAAAATTTGGTGTAGGGGCCTGGGATGGGTTCGACGGAGGTTTTGTCGTCGCCCATGTTGCGTTCAAACAGTTCTACTCTACCGTAGATGCGTCGAAAGTCTCTTTTTGGGCGATCGTCTTTTATATCTAATTCGTTGCGAATATCGAGGAGAGGCTGCATCCATTCTTTTTCCTCATCGTTTTGAATCATTGCCTCCATAGATTTATCTTGGCTTACCATTGTGCAAACCCAGCAGCCAAAGCGAGAACTGCCGCAGCTAGGGGTAGAAGTATCGACAACTAAAGGACATTCATTATCTGCAGTTGCACCTCGATACATGGTGAATAAATCTTTGTTGCTATTGTCCCAAGGATTAGGCCACTGATTCAGATAAATCCAGACTTCATCAGTTCGCCAATCTTCAATCGGACTATAAATTAGGGAATTAGGGAGACTAGGACTCTGATAAAGCAGAGATTTAATGGAACTAGAATTATCATTTAGACGGTCACTCATTCGACCTATTTCATGTTTCTCCATTGAAACAGCGCGTTTAATACTTTCAGCTTTGCGAGTACCCAATATTAGAATCACTTCTCCATTGATTCTCACCATGTCACGAACAAATCGATTAGAAGGAAGGATTTTCAGGCGCTCAGTACACCAGCGAAATCCATGTCTCGGTGCTGGATAGCCTTTTCCCATCAAGTTAACCCAGAAACTATCTTTAACATCTGGATAAAGCAAATGAGGTTCTATTGGTAACTTTTGCTCTATAGCAGCAGACTTCATCTGTTTTAATGACTGACGTACCCACAGGGAAACAATCGGGTTTTCTACCAGTGTATCCGTTGTGATTACATAGATTTTTTTAGTTCTTTTTTCAGGTGGTAATTCTGCTATTGCATACCATATAAGCTGCACTACAGTAGTGCTATCTTTTCCTCCAGAATATCCGACCACCCAAGGAATATCATCTAAACAATATAAATCTCTAATTTCTTGACTTAATTTTTTTATTTCTTCTACTAAGTCCCTAACGGTACGGGGTGGAAAAAGTGGTAGCATTGTTTCTGTCATTTGTTCAAACTCAGTTAGGTAGTTAAGCTCTAAATACATTCACCCGATGCCAGTGTAGCGATTCAAGTCTTGGTAGATATTGAGCTAAAGTTGGCAGGAGAATAGTTTCACTATGAAAATCTTTCATACATCTGGCATTTGGCGATTCCTCTTCTAAGTCATTAGCGACGATAATTCTGTAATTATCATCTATAGCAAACCAACCCTGGTCAAAAGCCCAATGATGATTTTTACACAATGATATCCCATTATTAATTTGATTGTCATAAAACTTTGAAAATGGCTTAATGTGTGAGCCATCTACAATATTTTGAGTGAGATTCCTGATGACTTTTAATCTACAAAATGCACATTTGTAATCATACGTATGTACTACGGCTTTCCTAAAAATAGCATTTCTTACAGCGGATTTTGTTAAATAGAACCGAGGTTCTGCCTCAATATTTCCTGCTATGCCTGATATTTCTGTTTCTGCCTGAGCAACATTTTCAAAGTCTTGATTAACTTGCAAAATATCTCCAATATCATCCTTATTAGATGAAAACCAGACAGCTACCAGTGTATCTATTAATTCCGAGCGAGAATTTTGGTCTTGGAGTAAATTGAATAATTCATTATCCCAACTCGCGTATTCTACAGCTTCTCTTAGCTTGTTAGTTGTTTTAGGTTTTGAACCATTGAATCCAGATTTAAGTGTGTTATGCCAGAATCCATCGCTTTCCAAATGCCAAAATGGATAGTGCAAACCACGCTGATGAGAGTCAGAACCTAAGACATCCCAATACTTGTTAAATGTTTTAACCAAATCATCTGAAACATAAATTCGATTATACCTAATTATTCCTTGAGCAATTAGGTCGATGATTGACAATAGTAATATTGGCTTATGATGAGCGCTACCACGTTGGCGTGTACGACTTACATTAAGCTCTGCAAAACGTTTGCGATAATAAGCTAAATTCTTATTTTCAGACTCTTCTCCTGTGTTCATGTTATCCTCCCGCTATGATCAAATACAATCAAACCTAAAATTTTACACTATTTGCAACCGATAGTTAAGCACCGAATCGCAAAACCATAAGGCAGAAACTCGACAATTTAAGCAGTGTCAGCAGAGTAAAAAGTAATTTTCTAGCCTAAACAGGAGATAATTATATCACTGTCCGCGTGCATCTGCGGTCAAAATAATTATCTCTCCCACCCCCAACTTAAATATGTCCTACAGCGACTTCAAAACGATCGACCAAGCCGTCTCAACCCTGGAGCTAACCGTTGAAGACATTCCCCACTTATTCAGCCAAATCACCCCGATCGCACCTTCAGAACGCCTCAAGCAAACCCTAGACGAAACCTTAGACTTAGCCTCAAGCATCAGCACCGAAAAAGCTCGATCGGAATTAATCATTACCCCCATTTTACTAGAAATACGGCGCACTTTTAACAACAAAATTGGCTACTTTTCCGGCAACACATTTAACGTAGAAGAGAGCAAAGGATTAACAGGTGCTTGTGACTTTCTCCTCAGCGCATCGAGCAATCAATCCTTGGTGACTGCTCCAGTTTTGACATTGGTTGAAGCAAAAGACAACGATATTAGAATAGGATTGGGACAGTGTGCGGCTCAGATGGCTGCTGCTCAGATATTTAATGCTCGCAAAGGGCAAGAACAATCTGCGATTTATGGAGCAGTTTCAACTGGTACAAACTGGAAATTCCTAATCCTAGAAAATCAGTTGTTAAAAATTGATTTGACTGAATATTTCATTACTCAGCTAGACCAAATTTTGGGCATTCTTGCAGAACCGTTTCGACGCTATTTTAATTAAAGTCACAGATTTTAGCGTGTCACAGGCGTCGCGCCTGTGGTGCGCCTGCGGTTTCCAAGCCCAACCGCTTGTTCAAATAATCAGTCATCCAACTGACACTCGCCCTCGATCGCGAAATCCCCCCTTTCAACCAAATTCCTCCCTCCCAATCAGGATTAGAAATCGACCAATCAACCTGCTGCAAAAGGCTCAAATGTTCCTCCCAACTCTCAGGAAAAACGGACAGCAAAGCGGCGCCCACTTCCCCCAAACTTTCCAGTACAACAGCGTGACAGTGTACGGAATCCCGGCGTATTTCCCCCGCCGCAACTTGCTTGTGCAGAACTAATTGCCAATCAGGAATAAAACTGCTAACCGCATTCCAATAACTAATCGCTAGTTGTATTTGCTGAGTAAGTTCTTCCTCTTTTTCCTGTTTTGTGGCGCGGTAACGAGAGGGTTTTGCCTGTTCGCTGCCGTGAATATTAGACAGCAAAGCCACGATCGCACGATCGATCGCACTCAGCGTAAACAATTTGGGCGATCGCCCATTCAAACTCCCTTTCTCCATCTCAGTCAAACACCGGAAAACCTCAACCTGCTTAACAACCGATTTTACAACCAAAGCGCGATCGCCCCGGTGGTTGTAAAGTAGACTTAGCGACGACTCCAAAGGAACTTGAAAATTGTTCAAATCAGCAAACATCTGCTGCGACTTTTCCAACCCAATATCCAGAAACAAAATCAGCGCCACCGTCTCATATCCCAACTGCGGATTTTCCTGCAAAGCCATCTCAAAAGCCGCGCGCCGATGCTGTCCGTCATTAATAGTAAACTTAGCATCCATCGGCACCCGCAAGCGACCGATTTTCCTTTCCTCCGCCTCATTTCCCACAGCTTCAAAACTAATATCCGCATCAATCGAAGCCGCAATTGCCCCACAAGTATAATTTGTAGGATTCTTGACAAAATAATCAGCAATTTCGGGAATCCTAGCTTTGTTAAGCGCGCGTTTCGCCCGCATAGACGGCGGCAACTCTTCAGATTCAAAGGGAAACAATTTCGGCAAAAAACGCACCGGACACATCGACACGTAATATTCGCGGCCCGCTTGAATTCCCCGGATGACCGGCAAAATGTATTCAAAGGAAGGAGTAGACATATTTTTTTTGTGAAACCGCAAATACACGCCGACAAACGCAAAGGAATAACTCTTATCTGCGTCTATCTGCGTTCATCTGCGGTTTAAATAAATAAATCATTGACATCGTGCAATAAATATGGTATGCAGTCTGGGGACTGTTCTCCATCACTCAAGTATTTCACAAAACTTTTTAAAAAACAAGAGTTGACATAAAGTTTAACTCATGATATTTTTGAAAAGATAGCCTAATTATATAAAAAATGCCAATGACTACCAACCCAGCGGATGACCTCGCTAGCAAAATTTTAGAAAAAGAAAATAGCGACAGACAGGAAATCGCACTTTTATTAGATAATTATTTAGGAAAGGACGATCGCATTTTCGTACAAAAAACCCAGATGGGAAACACTGAAGCATACATCGGTTCAGTCACCCTAGAATGGTTAGATTCTCGCGTCCGTTTCGCCTCGCAAATGCCGCTTTTCCGCCAAAAATTCGACCTCCAAACCAACAACATCGTCCGCGACGACGAAACCATTGACGAAATTATCCAGCGTCCCTTAGATTGGTCGCGCCAAGCCGCCCTCACTCAATATTTAGCAGCCCGAAAATCGCACAAATTCCCCGCAGTTTTAGTCGTCGTCAGTCCCCCGTGGGTAGACAATCCTCACGCCGACGAATGGGATAAAAATGGCGTAGCAACTAAATCTGCTGCTGAATTTACATCCTTTGATAAAAACGAGAACTTAGGGCTTTTGAATGTCTCTCAAAAAGTCTCAATCTTTGCCTTAGACGGCCAGCATCGGCTGATGGGAGTTCAAGGTTTAATGAGTTTAATTAAAACCGGAATCCTGCAAAGATACAACAAAAATAAAAAACCTGTCGGCGCTGCAATTACTCTGGAAGATTTAGCAGAGGAGTATCAAATCGACCCCGAAACAGTGTATAAATTAGCTCACGAAAAAATCGGGATTGAGTTTATCCCGGCGGCGGTAGCGGGGGAAACGCGACAGCAAGCACAACGGCGCGTGCGATCGATCTTTGTGCACGTTAACCTGATGGCGGTAACGCTAAGTCAGGGACAACTAGCATTATTGAACGAAGATAACGGATTTGCGATTTGCGCCCGCAAACTTGCCGTCACCCATCCCCTATTAAAAGAACAAGAAGATAGAAATCCCCGCGTCAATTGGGACAGTGCGACAGTCGCAGCCAAATCAACGGTGTTAACCACATTGCAAGCGCTGCAAGATATGTCGGAACGGTATTTAGAATACAAATTCCCCCATTGGAAGCCAGAAAAAAAAGGTTTAATTCCCATGCGGCCCGAAGATGAGGAACTGAAAGAGGGAATTGAAGAGTTTCAGAAATTGTTCGATCATTTAGCAACTTTGCCCAGCTATCAAAGAATTGAAAGCGGCGAAGAAACAGCCGAATTGCGCCGATTTAGTTTTGAAAAGCCGGGGGGCGAGGGAAATATTTTGTTTCGTCCAGTCGGTCAAATTGCTTTAGCTAATGCTTTGGGAATTCTAGTATTTAGAAAGAAATTTTCGCTGAAATCTATTTTCGACAAACTCCGCAGGTACGATGTGGATGAAGGATTTAGCCACATGGACAATCCTGAGTCTGCGTGGTACGGGATTTTGTACGATCCGAACAAAAAGCGAATGCTAGTTTCTGGAAGGGATTTAGCCGCGAAGTTAATTGTATATTTGGTCGCGGGAATTAACGATGATATGGATCGGGCTCATTTGCGGCAAGCGGTGGCCCAAGCGAGGACTTTTGAGGATAAAGCTGTTAGTTTTAATAGCAGGTTTGTGCATCCGAAAGAGGTGGGATTGCCGCCAGTTCTTACCTAGATAATGTCAAGATAGTATGCAACTGCTTGCAATTCAAGGCTATTGTTAGATAGCTAACTGCTACCATTTCTTGCAGCTTCTAACTTTTGCCGAATTGCGGCTTGAACTTTCTGATCAAAATCAGGATCGCCGGGACTTGCAATAATCCTCAGCGGATGCTGATTGATTCTGTCTAAGTACGCTTGAAATGCGGCTCTATCTCCTCGATGTCTAAGAAAATACATTTTCAATTCAGCATTCAACATTGCGTTAGAGTTAACTTGGCTCATCCGCAAACTCTCCTTTATTTTAACAAAATAAGTTCTGCTCCCACGGGCAAATGATCGGACTCGGTGGCCTCCAAAACCGAACTCGATTTAGCACCCCAATGCTTTGAATACCAAATATAATCAATCCGACAAACGGGATAATTTAATCTCAAATTCGAGCTTTTCAACAAGAACTTAAGTTCCCAACCGTGAGGCCAAGTAAAACCAAACCCAAACCCCGATTTTCGGAAAGAATCTTGCATAACTTTCTGCACATTATAGTAGTCTTGAGTTTCGTCTGTCATGTTAAAGTCGCCCGCGACAATTACCGGTAGAGTTTCTTGCTCAACTCGCTGGACTAAATCTTGAATTTCCGGCCCTCGTTGTCCATATTTGTAAACTGGAATTTTGAGAAAAGGCAAGATGTTATATCTCTTAAACCACGGCCCGGTAGCTTGCATATTATAAATCACTACTTCTTGTTCGTTAAATTTAATAATTGCTCGCTGCTGCGTTTCTGCATGACCGGCTAAGTGCAGTATTTCGCTGGAGACAATGGGATATTTACTGAGAATTCCTACCGGAGGAATCCCAATTTGATATGGGTAGTCTATTTTTAACCATGTGAAAGCTCTTTCGGTATGTTTTTTAACGATTTCTTGTAAAAAGATAATATCGGGTTTTTCGCGTTCAATTAGTTTAAATAAAGTTGGTGATTGTGTTGTATACCAGCCGAGGTTATGGGATAAGATTTTGAGGTGGGGTTGGGAATCTGTGATGTTGATTGGTGAGGGGGAAAAGTATTTTATGTGCAGCCAACTTATGAAAAGAATGCAGGATATCGCCGAAATTATCGAGAACCATCTTTTTTTGATAATTGACAATCCGATGATGGGAAGCAGGAAAGTTGGGAATAAAATTAAGGGCAGAAAAGTGCTAATTAAGGCAATAATCCACATTCGATCCCAAAAGATTAGTTTGAGAATGAAATAGCAGATAATAAATCCTGAGTAACTGTAAGCGAAAATTTTTGCAAATTCCTTCAGCCCTTTCTTTATTATATCTTCTGATATGTGCTTCATTGGGAACCTATTAGAATAAAAACTTGCTTAAATCGAATTCTTCATTTGACCGATGTTGGTTGTCTCTTTCTGAAATCAAAACCAACAACAGGCGATCGGTATAATCCGCCGCACCCCGCAACTCTTCGCGCAATATTTCCAGTCCACCATTAGCATATTCTTCAAAAATTTGCAAGCGTTCTGCTTCCAATTTTTCGTCGAGATGGGAGAGAATTTGAGGATTTTTGGTTTCGGCGATCGCAATTAACTTAATCGCCATATCGTAACCCCTCGATACAAAAATATCAACGTCGATCGCACCCGGTTCTCGTTTGGAAATTTCACCCAAGGGCGATCGTTTTTTCCGCTGATTTCCCAAGGCGGCGGCGAAGGCGATGACATCGGCGTAAGTCTGAAAGGGCGCGGAGTTGTTATCCGATAAAGTTAAGGATTTGACTAACTCGGCTTTATCTTTAGCAATTCTAATTCTGTTGGCAACCATTGGGATTAATATGTAATTTTTAAATTGATAGAGTAACCGCAGATGTCAAGCAGATAAACACAGATTAACGCAGATAGTTTTTAGAATGTCCGTAATAACATAATTTTTTGGGCAAAACTTCCTCTGGCTTCCCGGCGCTTGATTTTTTCGGCCAAAAGCCGATCGCCCGAAATGCCAAAACTCAGCATCACCGCATCCATCACCTCAGACAAATCAGCCAATTCCGCCACCAAATCATCCTCATCAGCCACCGCTGCTTCCCCCGCTTCCTCAATCAATTTCTGGCGCAAAGCTTGACGGTATTCGCGATCGGACAAAATGACAAACTCGCATTCACTCCCGCTTTGGCGAATAATTTCAGGAATGCGATCGCGCACCAACTTATGATACTTTTTTTCCATGTCAAACTCCCTTCAACCTTGACTAAAAGTTTGAATCAACCAGCGAGTAATTTCCCCATCATCTTGAGTTTCACTGCGATTCAAAGCTTCCTCAACTAAGGCGATTTCCAGCCCAGGTAAAACCCGGGACTCTTGAATTCTCCCGCTACCACCGCCATTAATCGCAAAGGCAAAAACCTCCTGCCTATTCGCACGATCCACCCAATATTCGCTAATTCCTGCGTCTTCATAAAGCAACCGCTTGCTGCCTAAATCATCATCAAAAGAAGATGCACCAATTTCAATTACTAAATTCGGCGGATCATATTCATTTAAATCAACAGGTGAATTGCTGTCATTAGGAGGCAGTCTTAAATCTGAACCAATGTAGTAAGCTAGATCGGGTTGAAACTCATGAATACCTGTTTTCCGAAAACTGGCATTAATCAACTGCACTACTCGGATATTTTTCAATGTAGCAAACAGACTGACTACAGATGAAAAAATTGAATGTTGATGCCCGTGCAATGGCCCTACTGGTGACATTTCTACCCTTATTTGTTCTTGACAATAATAAAATTTGCCCTTTTCCCAAGTTACATCCTCAGCAAAATTTAGAAACTCTTCCCACGTCGCTTTCACCCAAATATCCGTTTCCCAAACCTGCGTGATTACCGAACTAGAAGACATCATCCACCTCTACTATTTCTGTATATTCAAATTCATTCGGACTGCGCTTAACTAAAGGATAGCGCATCCCAGCCAATTCGATCGCATCTTCTTCACAATCAGCTTTCGGAGAATTGTACACCAGCACGTATTCCCTGCCGGTGCAGCTTTCCATCTCTTGAGCAACTTCTCCGCGCCACTGAGTTTTTGTTACCAAAACTACCAATTGATTCGCCAACTTCGGTAGCTTATTTGCAATTTGCTTGCGATAAATCTCGTCCAAACTGCCAAAGGGAGAATCCATTACAATTGGAAAGGTACTGCTATCCGGGCCCATCAAAGTATTCTTTTGACTCCACTCACGCACGCCCTCAATAATCCCGCCGATAAACGATAAACTGAGAATTTGATTTTCTCCTGTAGAAGCGGCAACTAAAGATTCTTTGCCCGACGTATTTTCTACTAGCGTTAGTTCGTATTTATCGCTCAATTTGGGGATGTAAGGAGTAAAAGAAATGTCGCTAAAAATATCTTGCACCCGTTTTTCTAACTGAGAACAAAACTGTTTTTCTAAGCGCGATCGCACTTCAGTTAGGCGATTGATCGCATCCTGAGTCGCAGCAATCCGGCGCTGGGCTAATACTTGCCTTTGCTCGTTCAGTTGCTGCTTGTCTATTTGCTTGTCCAAAGCCACAACCTGGGCATTCAAACTCTCAATCTGCTGCTGGTTAGAGCCTGTTTCCCGGTGCAAATCGCCAATTTTTGCCTCAATTTCATCCAAGCGCTTTTGCAAGCCACTCACATCGCCGTCTGGAAAGTTTCGCAGCTTGTTTTGAATATCGTCTAACTGTGTTTCCACGCGAGAAAGTTCGGCTCTGGATCGGCTGACATTGCCTTGCTGGCGGTCAATTTCCTCCCAGAAATCAGCCACTTTTCTATCAATTTCATTTACCCGATCGCTAATCCGAATCGTAGTTTCTTCCACATCGCCAACACCCGCTTTATCCATCCAACCGCTAACATTTTCGCGAGCTTCAGAACCCTCCACTAATTCTGTACCGCAGATGCAGTGCTGCTGCGCTAATAACTTTTCCAAAAACGGCCGTTGAATCCCCGAAAGCAACTCGCCTTTCTCCCGCAAACCCCCGACAATTACGTCGAATTCAGCCGCAGCATCCGACAGAAATACCGCGTAACCGCGCACAGAAATTGCTCGTTTGATAGCTTCTGAACCCAGCACAATTTGTTGCTTAAATAAACTCCGCTGCTTTTCCAACTCGTCTCGCAAATTTTGCAACTCGGCAGCACCGCCCAGTTGCAGCAAATCACCGTTAACTGCTTTTCTTAACTCGCCTTGATGAATCAATTCTTGCTCAATTTCTACTTTTTTTTGCAAAAATTGTTCTACCTCTTTCTGAAAATTTTGCTTCTCTTTCAAAAGTTTCTTAATTTCGGAATTTCCAATCATTCTTAAATCTGTTTCTATAGACTTTCTGGCATCTCCCAAATGTCGGATCGAGCGATTCAGTACCTCTACTCCCAGCAATTCCTTAGTAGCTTCAGCAATTTCTGCTTTCTTATCGTGGCGGACAATTTGCTCGATTCGCTCCCCGTCAAAAAAGAAATATTGATGCAAACTTTCCGGCAAAATTCGTCCGATAATATCATCAGGATGCTGGGGCGGCAGCATCCAACGACCGTCATCTTTTGCTACCTGCATGAACAATTCGCTTTTGCTGTGTTCGACACTATTTTGACTTTTGTAAGCGTGACAACTGCGCCTTACTTGGTAGCGCTTGCTGTCGTGTTCAAACACGATTTCCACCCAACAAGGTACTCGTTTGCCCGGTTTTGCTTCCGCAATAGCGCGTTTATTTACTGATTGTTCTTCCGTAAAACCCGCGCTCAAATTTCCGTAAAGTCCCCAAGTAAATGCATTCATCAAAGCTGTTTTTCCAGCACCGTTATTGCCGTGAATCACTGTAATATTTTGCGCGCCCCATGCTAGCTTAATTTCGGGTGTTTGGCCGAAAAACTGCCGGAAATTGCACAGACTAATTGAAATCAGCTTCATACAATTGCTTCCTTAATAACTTTCAAAATGTCATCGCTAATATAGCGGGGAGCCCTCATGTACAGTTTATCTTTTTCAATTTCTAATACCCGCTCGATAATTTGCCGAACTTCCGTCGGCGCGCTAGTAATTGGTTCCTGTACGTCGCTCAATTCCTGATGAGTTTGATAAGAAGAACGCTTTTCTGCTAAAATGCTTGTCTGTACGGCTGCGATCGCGCTATCTTCATATCTAAAAGCCATAATCAAATTTTCATTCAGATTTTCTGTCATATTTTTTTGGCCAATCTTAAAAACTAGCAACTCAAACTCCAATAACAGGACTTAGGCAAAAAGTAGTTTGACGCGCTACTTATAGCGGTAAGGCGCGCCCATAAGCACCCTACATAATTAAGTTCTGCGTAAGTCCTGGATAAAATAATTCTATATTCTCAAACATAAACCGAAACCGGGTAAATGTCAAATGTCTAACAGCCCGTAACGTCTTTGAATTTGCAACAATTTCACTCTAGCTTCCCCAGCATTGTCAGCTAAATCGGCAAATTCCAAGAACCGCTTCAACTCTTTTCGCAGCAAATTGCGCTCCACTTCTAAGGTTTCCCGACCTAAATCTGGAGGCAAAACTATCATGTCAAATAAAGTTGCCCTTTCCTTCCCCGGATGTGGCCGCAAAATCCGTCCCCGGCGCTGAATAAACTGGCGCGGATTGCTGCTGCTTGCCAAAATTACAGCATTGCGAATTGCTGGAATATCCACGCCTTCATCCAAACAGCGAATCGCGACTAAACCTTGCAATTCTCCACTCTCAAATTGCTGGCGCAAGCGTTCTCTTTCTCCTAAAGGAGTTGCCGCCGTATAAGTGTTAACTCGGTAGCCTAATTCTGAACCCAATAACTTCGCGGTTTCTGTTAGTTGGCGATTGTTATTGCGGCGCGCACCTCCTTCAATCGCACCGTCGCCGCAGTAAAATAAAGTATGGCTTGTGTCGAGACGGTGAATCATTAATTCTCGCAAAGCTACTAATTTATTAGCCGCTGCCCCAATTAACCGAGCCCGCTGCATTAATAAAGTCGTTAAAGCATCGTTTTCTTCTACTTTTTCATCGCCCCAAAGCGCCCAGCCAATTTTTTTAGTTAAGTAGGAATATTTGCGGGTTTCGGCTTCGGTCAATTCTACTAAAATCGGATAGTATAAATAATGTACTAATGCTTTTTGGCGGATAGCATCAGCCAGGGTGAGTTCCGGCTGCAAAACAGGGCCGAAATAATCTAAAATAGCTTCGGTTCCCTGTTCGTCGAAATGTCTTTCTGGGGTGGCGGAAAGGGCGAGTCGCAGTCCAATATTGCGCGGCAAACTTTCTCCTAAACGGGGCGCGCCTAAGTTGTGAACTTCGTCTCCAATAATCAGGGTTTTTTCTGGGAAATAGCGCAGTTGCGATCGCAAGCTATCTCCCATTAAGGTAGCATTAGTAGTGATAATTGTGAGGAATGCTCGCTCGCCAGATCGCACTTCATACAAACCAGCAGCCAGCTTATTTTGCCAACTGCGGGCGCTATCAAAAGCCAAAATAGGTTTTAAACCAAATTTCTCGGATTCCCGCGCCCACTGATTCACCAGGTGGCAGTAAGGGCAAATTACGAGCAGGACTTGCAGGTTAATTTTATTGTATAATTCAGTGGCGATCGCCAGTGCAGTAATCGTCTTGCCGCTACCCGTCGCCATCTTCAGCGTACCGCGTCCCTGATTCGCAAACCAATTAGCAACCGCCACTCGCTGATACTGTCGCAATTGCAGCGATGGCGGCATTTTCGGAAACCCAAATTGCGAATTATTAGCCGTTGAGCGATTCACCTTTAAATGCCGTTAGATGCAAAATTCCCTATACTCAACTGTAACTCACGGGCGATCGAAACTTAACAGCCCAAACAAATCCGCCGCCGACATTTGCAAACCCGACAGCACATCGAGCACAGGTAAAATATCCTGATTCTCCTTCGCCTCTGGTTGCTGCTGCGGCTTAAAAACAAGAACTAATTTTTCTTCCGGGTCAATCAACCAACCCAGTTTAGTTTTATTTTTGATGCAAAACAGAATCTTCTTAATCACGCGAGTTGAACTTTGATCCGGCGATAAAACCTCAATTATCCAATCCGGAGCAATTTCAAACGTATTTTCAATTTCTCCCTGAGAATTCAGAGGAATGCGCGACCACTCAAATACTGCTAAATCTGGAACAACAGCACATCCCCCAAAAGTACAGCGCAATTGGGGAAAAGCAAAAGCTAACTTTTGCGGTTGGCCAACTTGATTAATAGCTGATGAAAATTGGATTTGTAACCTGCTGTGTTTTCCTTGCGGCATAGCTTTTTGAGAAATTTGACCGTCAACATACTCGCTAGCAGGCTTAGTCTCTGGCAATAGCAGAAACTCTTCCAGAGAAATCTTTGACAGAGACTGAATTGACGTTACCATAAGCCATTAACCCCTCAACAACTCAACTCCGCCATTAAAAATCTGCATCGCCGTCTGTTTCCCAATCCGCACAACTCTCCGATTCCACACCCGTAGGGTGCATCGCACAAACCAACAAATTTCCCCCGTAAACTTGACCGTGATAGTTGCGACAACCGCGACAAGCCGGCTGCTGCGTCGGCGAAGGGTCTACATAAGTCACCATCGACAAATCTATCTCATCAAATTCCGGGTCGAAGTCGCGGCAAATTTCAATTATCGGTTCGATAAATTCATTAAATAAACCATCAAATTCATTAAAATAACCGTCAATGTCGTTAATCAGATTATTTTGTACTTGTTCTGTAAACTCTTCCGACATTTTTGCCAAAACGTCCAGCATTTCGACAAACTCTTCGCCCATGTCGCTGAAAAAATGCTCTACTTCAGAAACAGCATTTTCCATTACTCCAAAAAAATCTTTAGACCAATCTTCCATGAATTTGACAGCTTGCTATTACAAAATATTTTACAGACAAGTGCAGCCAGCCTCAAGTGAAGTGCTTGCACCTACTTTCAATTCTATTACCTATTGCCTGATATCCGTCCACATCGGACAGGGAAGATATTCAAAAAGGGAACTCAAGAGTATTATCCTGAGTTCCCTTTATGCTTTGCTGAGCGAGCTTTTTTGAGTTTAATCTCGCTTCAGCCGCCGCAATTCCTCTTGTAAATTCTGCACCTGTTCGCGGAGCTTGTCTACGCCGCCTGTCTCTTTAGCATCTTTTGCCGAGACATCTTCTTCCTCAGAAATAATTTCAATCCGTCGAGGTTCAGCCGGTTTTTTGTCGCCAGCCGATTCTACAGGGGGCTGCTGCTGAGCCTGTTGCACCATGTCATCAACAAAGCGGCGAGCTTCTTCCGTTGACATCTCGCCACGCTTGACTAATTCGTCTGCCAGCTTTTGGGCTTCAGTGCGTAATTCAGTTAACTTGCTGCCAGCTTTTTCACCAGCGTAGGAAGCTAGCCCGACACCAAGGTAAACTGCTTTCTGTAAAATATCTCCGAAACCAGGCATAGGAGCTACACCTCATAAAACTGGGTGAACCGGAGACCACGCCTATTACAAGCATCCCGTGTTGCTGCTACCTTCCGGTCCTGACAAGATTTGGGCGTTGGAATCGCGTGGATCCAGTTCATTTATGAGTATAACACAGTTATTTATTCTTCAACCACACACCAGTGATAAATTTCATAAATAACGCAACCGTTCTTCACCAGCGGGTCTTCAGCGACGATCGCCTTCGCCTCATCCATCGAACCCGCCTCAAACAGCAACATACCGCCGCCCCGCCGCCCCCAGTAGCCAGTTTTCGCTCGGTGTCCTTTAGAAATCAACTCTCGGACATAAGCTCTGTGAGCTGGCACGTATTGGTCAAAGACAGGCTTTTCGACAATTCCTTGCTCAATTTTGACAAACCAAGGCATTTTTATTTGGGATTTTAGATTTTATATTTTAGATTGGGAATGGGTGATCAGCAATGGGATCTAGGGCAAATGCTCTATATTCCATTTTGCACCATCCTTTCTTAACTGCGATGTTATCCCATGAACCAGTCAAAACAGCGATTTTTTATTGCCTTAGTGCCACCTCTCGATATTGAACAGCACATTACTGAGATTCAACTGTATTTTGCGGAACACTACAACAGCCGCGGTGCTTTGAATTCGCCGCCGCACATCACGCTGCAACCTCCTTTTCACTCGTTAGCGGAGGATGTTCCAACATTAGAGGAAAGTTTGAAGGAGTTTTCTGCAAATCGGCTGCCCATTCCCGTTACTCTATCTGGTTTTGCTGCTTTCGCGCCCCGCGTCATTTACGCTGATGTTGTCAAATCGCCCGAATTGCTGGAGATTCACAAAAATTTGATGAGTTATATCGAGGCAACTTTGGGAATAGTCGATCTAGTTTCTCAGACTCGCCCATTTGTACCGCACATGACAGTAGCCTTTCGCGATTTAACTAAGGAGAATTTTCAAACGGCTTGGTTGGAATTTGCAGGGCGATCGCTCAACTTTGAGTTTACCGCTTCCGCGTTAACTTTACTGCTTCACGACGGCAGCCGTTGGAACATCAGCAACCAATTCCCACTTGCAGCCGAGCCTCCAACAATCCTAAATCCATCCTGAACACTCTCCCTTCTCTTTCTTCTCTTTCTTCATGTCCTTCGCGTCTTCGCGGTTCGTTTTCCCAAAAAAATCTTGTTAGCAAATCCTGATAAATATCTGAGCCGGTAAAACAACTCTTACAGGTTTCTAGCGAGGATTTAATTGCTCACTAAAAACCTGTTTAAATTTAAAGGCATTCACAGCTTACCGATTAATCTTATTAGGAGTTGCAAGTGCCACAGTTCCATAAACCGAAATTCCCGAGTCTTCCAATATTTTAATGGCCGACTTAACCGTAGTACCGCTAGTGTAAATATCATCAACTAACAGCACTCGATCGCGCGGGCGCCGACGACGAAAATCTTTCCCCAAACTTAAAGCATTTTTCATTTCCGCTTGTCGCTGCTGTGGCGTCAGAGCGAATAAAGCCTGAGTATTTTTCACCCGCTGCAAACCGTGCCGCTGCAAAGGCAAACCAGTCAACTCGCAAAAACTTTCAGCCAAAAGTTCCGCCTGGTTAAAACCGCGCTCCTTGAGCTTTTCTTGGTGCAGGGGAATCGGTACAACTGTTAAATTGTCTATAGCTAATTCGGGAAAACTCAACCAAGCTTCGGCCAGCCAGCCACCGAGAGGTTTGGCTAATTGCGGATTGCCGTCATATTTCAAAGCTGCGATCGCCCGTTTGAGAGCCCCGCCGTACTCACCCCACACAAAAACACGCTGCTCTGAATGCCAAAATCGACCAGGATCGGTTAACTGACATCGCTGAAGTTGCTTGTGACAGTACGGACAAAACTCTGTGGCGGCAGGTCGCTGACAAAGAGGACAGTTAGACTTAAGAAATAGATTGAGAAAAGATTTGACTAATCCCGTCCATTTTCGCTTGTTCATCCTAGAATTGTGGTAAGTGATTAATGGGAAAAACTATCAAATTCAATCTGTTTCCACGGACAGGCTCGCAGCGTGAAAAACCTCTACTGGCTAGACAAAATTCAACCTTCAGACCGAGATGCAGTAGGAGAAAAAGCATTTTACTTGAGCTATTTGCTCCAGAAAAATCATCCCGTTGTACCGGGTTTTGTCGTACCGGCTACAATATTTTGGCAGTTTTTAGAGTCGATCGACTGCCTAGAACCGCTGTTTGCTGACTGGCCACACTCTTCCCTGCACTTGAATGTCGATGAACCCAGACAACTGCAATCGATCGCCCGCAGCATCCGCCACCAAATCCTCGCAGGCAAACTGCCAGATTCACTGCTCTCCACCCTAGAGTCTGCTGTTTTTCAACTCAACTCACAGTCAAACTTCAACTCCACAGCCTTAATTTTTCGCCCTTCCCTGACTTCCTGGAACCCGAAAACAGTCGGCATTCTGGAATCTCAGGCAGTACGGGCAGAACCCGAAGCCATTGGGGCCGGACTCAAACGAGCTTGGGCAGAAATGTTCAGAGCCCGAAGTCTATTTTACTGGCAGCGGTGCGGCCTGCGGGTACAGCAAATCAATCCCGCAGTTTTGGTGCAGCCACTTCAAGAAGCGATCGCCGCGGGCGAGGTGAAAACAAAGGCGGGTGAACAGTGGGAAATCCAAGCCACCAGCGGTTTGGGATTGTCCCTCGCTAGGGGAGAAACCATCCCTGATTACTATCAAGTGCAGCCAGAAACAACGGCGGTTAAATTCCAGCGTATCGGTTACAAAACATTAGCCTACAATCTCAAAGTCGGCGATGGTGAACCGAAAAACAAACTGCTGCTGGGCAAGTTTTCTGCTTTCCAAATTCCCGATTCTCCATTTATAATTCCTGATTTTGCTGACTGTTGCGTGCAAGTTTTAGCGCTGGGAGAGGAAGCACAAACAGAATACGTTTTAGAGGAATGGCAACTGCAAGAAATCATTGAATTGAGTAAAAAAGCGATCGCAGAATTTGACTCAGATTTAATTTTGGAGTGGACGCTAAACCAGACAGCAAACAGTGGCGAACCGCAGTTTTATTTCACTCAAGTTCGTCTTGTGAAAGGGGAAAAAGTCGCGCCACTAGAGGAAAATTTGATCGCCCTCCCGCAGCCAAACTCGATCGCCCCAGCCCGAACTCCTGCCATACTCAGAGGTGTGGCAGCAGCATCAGGAAAAGCCGAAGCAATTGCCCAAGTTATGAGTAATTCCCACCCAGAAAACGCGGAATTCTTAGCCGGAGGCATTTTAGTAGCCCGGACAATCGATCCGAATTGGCTACCTTGGCTGAAGGTTGCTGCTGGGGTGGTTGCGGAACAAGGAGGTATGACAGGCCACGGCGCCATTTTAGCGAGAGAATTGGGAATTCCCGCCGTTGTGGGAGTGACCGGGGCCACGCGGGTGATCGCCTCGGGCGATTCGGTGTTGGTAGACGGCGATAGCGGAGAAGTTTTTGCCCTCGCCCAACACGATGCGATCGAGATAGGAGACAGCAGCCGACTTCGGGACACCGCAAAAAAGGAAGGATTATACAGTACAGCAGCCAAAATGTCAATAGCCAAGCACCAATCTTCAACCTCAGATCGATCGTCCAATTCCGGGTCTAAATCTCGACAATCTGAGTCTACTCAATATGTTTGGGGCCCACCAACGGCGACTCAACTGCTAGTTAATGTCAGCCAAACAAGTTCGATCGACCGCCTCAAAAATCTGCCAATAGACGGCATCGGATTGCTGCGATCGGAATTAATGGCATTAGAAGCTTTGGACTGTCAAAACCCCAAAGTTTGGCTACAAGACGGTCGCCAATCGGAATTTGTCGATCGCATGGCGGATTGCCTCAGCTTATTTGCTGCGGCCGTTTCGCCGCGACCAATATTTTATCGCTCTCTCGATTTACGCGAGTCAGGCGCCCATGGCAGTTTCAGTTATACCTTTGAACCAGAATTATTTGATTGGGAACTCTGCGTACTTCAAAAAGTCTGCGAGTCAGGCCATACCAATGTTAATTTAATTTTGCCTTTCGTGCGCTCGGTTGAGGAGTTTATCTACTGCCGCCAGCGCTTAGAAACAATTTGGAAAAACCGCTCATCCGAATTTCAATTGTGGATTATGGCGGAAGTTCCTTCAGTGTTATTTTTATTGCCAGATTACGTAAAAGCTGGAGTTCAAGGAATTTCTATCGGCACTAACGATTTAACCCAATTGCTGTTAGGAATTAACCGCAACTCCGACCTGGTAGCAGGTGCTTTCAACGGGCGCGATCGAGCAGTGATGAGGGCGATCGAACAATTAATCAAACAGGCCCGGGCCGCCGGCATTCCGTGCTCAATCTGCGGCGACGCTCCCGCATTGTATCCCGATACAGTGGAATCCTTCGTGCGGTGGGGAATTTCGTCTATTTCGGTCAATGTCGATGCTGCAGAACAGACTTCCAGGGCGATCGTCCGCGCCGAACAGCGCCTACTCCTAGAACTCGCTCGATCGATAATTAACAATTAACCACTCCCGGACGCACTTGACCCCAGAAATCCGGTTTCTACTCTAAATCATAGCTTTGGCAAGCAGCCACCCGCTCAGAAATCGGATTTCTAGACAACCCGTGCGTCCAGGAATATTAACAACTACAGAAGGCCAGTTTCTGAGTAGATATAGCAACCGCCCTGACGGTTAGGAAATTCTTAATTTCTCAAACCCTTGCTTTTATTCCTTTTATTGATTCTTCCTTCTTCCTTCTTTCTTCTTCCTTCTTCCTGACATCCGTTACATCCGTGGAGCGAATCCGTTGCGGAACTTCCTTCTTCCTGACATCCGTTACATCCGTTACATAATCCGTTGCCGAACTTGCTTCTTCCTGACATCCGTTACATCCGTTACATAATCCGTTGCCGAACTTCCTTCCACTAACATTCGATTTTAAAGCTAGGATAGAAATATCACCAATTCTTGACCCGGAGGTACAAACCGTGAAATCTAAAATTATTGCAACCGCAGCAATACTTGCCGCCCTCGGCTGTCTGCATCCTCACCCAGCATTATCTCAACCTGCAACTGACGGCGGGACAAAACCAGGATTCTGGCAACCTCAAGCGCAGGTTGACAATACTCGCAACATTACCCTCAGACTGTTAAATGAAACTGGATTAAACCTAGAATACGGTCAATCAGGTGCCAGCTTGTCATCCTTACCCGTGGGAACCAGCAAAAACATCATTGTTCGTATCAGCAATCGCACCGGCGACATTGCCAATATTCCGATTAATACCACAGGAGGAACCGCAACTTTGAAATACGACTATAACGTTGACTCGCAGACAAACATTGTGACGATTCGCATCACCAGATCAGATCCTCGCACTACGCAAGACCGCTCAGTTTATATTGATGAAAAAGGGCGAGTTTACTCTTTCTAAGACTCACCCTCATCAACCCGGTTTATTCTAATCAATACTCCGGACAGTTTTTGGAACGAGACTACAAGCTTACGCGGCGCAAGGATCATAAATAAAGTCCAATTAAATGCAACGAGCGGGGTGGATCTGACATTGATTTAATTATCCACAGTGGCTCAAAGTCCTACAGAATAAGCCATTGGTCCATATAAAAGCTGTCCGGACTATTGCTAATAAATCTTGGTTTGAGCAGCGATGTATCGGAAGCATCCCGGTTTGGTAAAAAGCGTTTTTTTAGGAGTGCGAGCATTTTGCAAAGCTTTGCCTATATATCTCGCTTGGAACACCCTGCAAAGCTTTGCCTATAGATATCTCGCTTAGAGATATCACAGCAAACACTCCGATGTAAAAGTGCGTAAATTATGTTTCAAAAAGTATGAATCAAGTGCAGCCCCTTTCCATCGCAGGCATTTACGAAGTGTGTATTGGCGTAGCCGATGCGATTCCACAACTGCAATATTGGGAGCAATTTGGATATCGGATCGGTCAAATCGCAGAATTATCGGCATCCGAGGCTCGCGAATTATATGGAGTTAGTTCAAAAGTGCGCTCGATTCGACTCTATCACCAAGATGCGGATCACGGATTAATTCGCTTGATGATTTGGGAAAAACCTACAAACGATGGTTTGAAAATGTCGTCAATGAAGGTGAAAGGCAACCGTTGGGCAACTACTTTAACTGCTGATTTGTTGAATATCCTCAACCATGCCGAAGATGCTGCATCTGCCAATTTGTCGGTAAAATATACATCCCCGCACTGGGAGATTATTTACAACAAAGAGCGAAAACCGCGTCCTTTTGTTGAGGCGGCTGTCGGAGTGCGTGAGATGATGCTTTTGCAGCCTTTGAGTCGGCAAGTTTTTTTTCAAAGATTCAATTATGGTTTGCCTAATTACGGGAAAATCAATGAAAATGCTTTTTTCAAAACCAGTCAAATTACCCACATGGGAATGGTAATTCAAGATGACAGCAAAGAAACGCTGCTATTTTATGAAGAAGTTCTGGGGTTGATTCGGGCGCGCGACGATGTAGAAACTACCTTTGAGTCTTCCCTCGCCGGAAGGGAGATTTTTGAGCTTCAGTCTGGGGAAGGATTTGTGGTGACAGCTTTTGATGACCCCCGATCGTCGAAAACAGATTTTCAGGCCGCGCGATCGGGTAGACTGTATATTCTGAGGTTCCCGAGTTCGATCGCACTAGGCGATCGATTTGAGCGCGCCAATCCCGGATGTTTGGGAATGTCGCTGTACACATATCGAGTGTCTAGTATTGCAGAATATTTTCAGCGAGTCAAAGCCAGCAATGCACAAAAAATCACAGAAATAGTCGCTAATGAATTTGGGGAACAAAGTTTTTCCTTCATTGCACCTGACGGATATTTTTGGACATTGATAGAATCAGGTTTGTAGTGAAGAATGCAAGTCTTAATAAAAATCAGAAGACCTGCATTCTTCACTACAAATTAATTTGACTGATATCAGTTCCGGTTACACTCCTTATGATATAGAGGAGACTGCACGTGCCGTTTCCCTATGCCCTAGGCCAGATTAATTGTAGGGACACGGAAGTGCCGTGTCCTGGCTGTAAGTAATATTAATTCCAATGCTACCGGATTTGATATGATGCGGTAATGTGCTGGTGCGCGCACCCTACATTGACAGTTCGCGATCGCACTCCGACTGCTCGAAACCGGGGAAAGATGGACGAAAACACGCGTTTGGGCCCGCAGATTCAGTAAAAAACCCGGTTTCGCATGGGTCGCCATGTGATCGCGAACTGATTGAGGGCATTCATCTATTATGAGCTTATGCTTCCGGTGCTGGCAGAGGGAATCTTTCCCCCGCGAGATAAGCATCAAAGTTCTGTTTAAAATAAATCCAAGAAGTCATATCTTCCACATCTAATTGCGATTTCGGCGCATCTTTATACAAAGGAATGCGAGTTTTAATTTCATCTTGCAGCAATTGAGGTAATTCTGTCCAACTCTTGACTTTGGAACCCGTCGCACTGTAAATCATGTTACCGGGTCGATTTCCCATTTTCATCCATGCCAGCCACGGCCCGATTCTATCCCAACTCAGGATTACTTGAGAAACTGAGACAAGTTCGGGATTTAATAATTCTGCTGTGGGCACTGTCAGCTTAAATAATTCCGCTGCTTGATAAATGGGATTTGGACTGTAATCAACAAATCTGGCATCCTCAGCTAAAGGATTAGGATAGTTGGGAAATAAGTCAAAGACAAAAGTCGTAATTTCAGGCTCTACTTTAGCCGGGAAAATTCCTTTAAAATTACCTTGGACGGGGTTGTTAGCAACGTGAGCAACCGTTATGGTTTCTCCTGTCCAAGGGTTCTCCCATTGGTGGAGAATTTTTCCGCTGTTGGGGTCGAGATAGTAAGTTAGTTCTCGCGAGGTGAATTTCCAGCCGCCCTCGCCGTCAGCAATACACCTGCTTGCACTCATGCCAAGTATTTTGAACAAGCGCTTTTTCGGTTCGTTGGGAACAAAAGAGTAAATATAACCGTTCCAGGTGAGAAATGTTGCTTCACCGTCTAGGGAACTGCGCGTTTTCACCCATTCTTTGGCATCAAATTCTTGTAATAAAACCATACCGCAGGCTCCTGTAAATAATCAATGTTCTTGTGCAGCGGATTTGACATTTCATCCCCAAAATCAACGGCTGCTTGCAATTCGGCGCTACTGGCGCACTGGTGCATCAGGTGGGTTTCGAGAGGATGTCAACCGCCGCATCGCGGACTAATATCCGTCGTTTCTCTTGATACCTGCGCCTCGATTTCCCTCTTCTTTCGGTTTAGCTTTGTTCACTCGCAAGGGGCGTCCCATCCACTCTGCACCGTCTAATTCGGCAATTGCAGCGTCTTCTTGGGCATCCTCCATCATCTCAACAAATGCAAAACCGCGCATCCGACCAGTTTCCCTGTCGGTAGGCAAGACAACTCGCTTGACTGTGCCGTATTCTGCAAATACTGCTTTCAGGTCTTCTTCGGTGGCGCGGTAAGACAGATTTCCAATGTAGATAGTCATGTCGATCGAACTGAACTTGTTGTGGTATACATAATAACCTTTTAATTTAACTGTCAAGTGCTATCTAGCATACAACTGGGCGATCGACTCTGACTAAAAGGATTTGCCGCACTCACCAACCCTTGGTACTGGCTGCAATAGTTAGTTTAATCAAAACTCATATCCTCACTCATCCGCAGGGCGAGTGAGGATATGAGTTTTGGGGCGGCGAGGAACCCCACCCCTGAACAATACTTGATTTTAATCAGATCAGTGATAGGTGGGCGACGAATCACCAAGCATCTTCGGAAACAAAGCGACTAACAAGGTATAGCATTCCTAAATCATTTGTGAATTTCTTACTCCCGAGCGAGCGGCTAAGGTCCGGGTTGGGGTGGGCTAAAAAATTTACGACTCCTGCAAGGATTGCTATATAAGGGTTCATAAAGTTCTAATATAAGTTAATTTAAGAAGGAACATGATACAATTACATTTGAAGATTTTATGCTCCGGCAACGTACATAAATTATAAAAAATGCTTTGGTAGTGATGGAAAATAGTCAGATAAATAGAGAAAACAAGTAAAGAAACTAATCAAAAAAAAGGGGCGAAAGTAATATAATTGTCGCCCCCTTCGCCCGATTTATCACAAACCTGAGAATTTATGGTCAAAACTTAAATATATTTTCAGTTTTATCAACACAACAAATTATCAATAATTAGGAAAAGCGATCGAGTTTGCATTCCGTCAACTTTCTCAGCACAATATTTGGAACTGGTTTACACACTGCTGTTATTGTACTTCATCTATCTGAGAAAGGCTCTGCGGGAATCGCTTGTGTCTGTGCAGACTTTCTAGCGGGGACTGAGCAATTCAATCTACCCCAGTGTGGAAATCCCGTAAGGGAAAAACGCGAAAAGCCAAACTGTGAAGTTTGGAAGCCCACGCCATAACTGTAATCAGTTTGGCGTTGGGAGGATGTTACTGTTTTTCCTTAGTCGATCGAGATTGACTGAGGCCCCGTGCTTTTACCGTTGGTGGGTTCGGCTGGGGGAGTAGTGTAGGAAGTTGAACCAGCTTGCTCGTCGATCCAGCTTTTAACGGGATCTTCGTGAAGGTTGAGTCGAAGCAGGCCAGATAAAAATCCGCCCGCGAAGGCGATCGGCTGTTGGATCAATTCTTTGGCCATTGGGATGAGTTCGTCGAGGAACATTCAAGAGTCTCCTTGTGCTGCTGGGGTTCTACTTTAACTGTACCGTTTGTACTGCGATGCTGGGAGTGACTTACAAGAAACCCTGTTTCCGGCCCTGGTACAAGATGCGCGATCGGGCAATTTCTCGGTTAATGGCCTACAATGCTAATCTGTTTGCTCTAAAAATTTTATGTGCCGTTTGCTTGGCTACCTCGGGGAGCCGATTTTACTCGATGCTATTCTGTACAAGCCGGAACATTCCCTAATTGTGCAGAGTTACGAGCCCCGCGAAATGACTTCTGGCGTACTCAATGCTGACGGTTTTGGTCTTGGTTGGTATCACCCACACCTAGATACTGACCCGTTTACCTATAAAAATGTACAGCCAATTTGGAGCGACATTAACCTTCCGAGTATCAGTCGATACGTTGAATCTGGATGCGCGATCGGATACGTTCGCAGTGCAACTTCAGGACAAGCTGTAGATTTGAGCAACTGTCAGCCGTTTCAGAACGATCGCCTGCTGTTCGTACACAACGGCTTCGTGAAGAATTTTCGGCAAACTCTTTACAGACCAATTCGCGATCGGCTCAGCGATACGCTTTATCAATCAATTAACGGCACTACAGATTCAGAGCATATCTTCGGCTTGTTTCTCAATGAATTGACAGCCGGCAATCTGACTCTAGAAGCTGCTTTGCAAAACACGCTGAAAACTTTGGCAGAGCTAGCAAACTTTCACCAAGTAGAATTTTCAGCTAATATAATTATCAGCGACGGACACCAGCTTGTTGCCTCTCGTTTTGCTTCCCAAAAAGCCCCTCCTTCCCTCTATTGGCTGCGAGACGATTTAAGTTTCCCGGATTCCGTCATCATTGCTTCTGAACCTTTATTTGCTGGCAATTGGCACGAGTGTCCAGTCCAGAGCATTATCAGTACCGGAGTAGAGCGTGATATCGAAATCTATCCAATCTTGTAGAGAGGCTATTTATCGCGATTTGCAGCAGTGTCGCCGCGGCACTTTCAAGCTATTTGCAGATATAGACTACGATACTTTTTGCCGCCAAGCTCATCCTGATTTCAGTCCAGTTGGCTGGCACTTAGGTCACATTGCTTATACTGAGGATTTGTGGCTGTTGCAGCGGTGTGCTGGGTTGAAGCCAGTCTTTCTTGAGTATCACCAACTGTTTGCTGCTGATATTTTGCCGAAAAAACAACGGGTTTTTCTGCCGACGTTACCTGAAGTTGAATTATATCTGGACGCGGTGAGAAAAAAGGTGTTAGATTATTTGGAAATAGCGCCAATCGACGAGCAAGAACGTCTCTGGCGGTTTATTCTTCAGCACGAAAGCCAGCACTGCGAAACAGTTGCTTTCGTGTTGCAAATGCAGCAGGAGAAGGAAGAAGAAAGTTCGGCAACGCATTTGGTAACGGATTTAACGGATTTAAGGGACGTAACGGATACAAAGAAGAAGAAAGAGGGAAGATTAATTGCCGATTACCAATTACCAATTACCGATTCCCCGGCGATTGAAATTCCGGGCGGGGAATTTTACATGGGAAGCGATGCTGCTGAGGCTTTGGATAACGAGCGATCGCGCCACCTGTGTTATTTAGAAGCATACTCGATCGATCGCTATCCCGTCACTTGCCGTCAATACCGAGATTTCATGGAATCCGGCGGCTATCAAAACCCTGATTGGTGGTCAGCGGACGGCTGGAAATGGCTGCAAGGCGAAGCCGTCTCTCAACCGCTTTATTGGTCAGAAAATCCAGCTTTCAACAATCATCCAGTTTGCGGTGTCAGTTGGTACGAAGCCGAAGCTTACTGCAACTTTATCGGTAAGCGTTTGCCATCGGAAGCCGAATGGGAAAAAGCTGCGAGTTGGGATGCCACAAATCAAACATATCGCATCTATCCTTGGGGAGAAGAACCGCCAAACGGCAGCCTGTGCAATCACGGCAATAATATTGCCAATACCTCGCCAGTTGATGCCTTTCCCAAAGGAGCAAGTGCGATCGGCTGCTGCGATATGTTGGGCAATGTTTGGGAGTGGACTGCTTCAACCTTTGACGCCTATCCGGGATTTAAAAGTTATCCTTACATGGGATATTCTCAAGTTTATTTTGATGGAGAACACCGGGTTTTGAAAGGGGGGAGTTGGGCGACTTTTCCGCAGGCACTGCGATCGACCTTTCGGAATTGGTACTATCCGGGCGTGCGGCAAATTATTGCTGGTTTTCGCTGCGCTAAGTAGTTTGCTAGGTAATTATAATTACCATCAAATTTGTTCACAGTCACGAATTTATTCATCGGACTTTTCCGATGAATAAATTCCTTAATACTTGCATTATAAAGCTTATGTTACTGTAGTTTAGACTAACCAAAGATGAGAACGGTGGCAAAAGAAGAACTAGAGCCACCGCGCTAGGAGAGAATGAGG
>NZ_JAUBRH010000107.1:0-11610 GCF_036701775.1 Microcoleus sp. N9_A2
TTGGAATCAACACTAGGCAAATCAGAATGCTTGAGAATTGCGTATGAGATGAAAGAAGAATTTAGAGAAATATATGAGACTAATTTGACCGTCAAAAAAGGGCAAAAAAAAATCAAACAATGGCTAAATCATGCACAAGTATTTTTTAGATAATCTGTATTAACAATTGAGAATCATTTTGAGGGTATTTGCAATTAGTTTCTTAATCGCACAACAAGTGGAGTCATGGAAGGAATCAACAATCGAATCAAGTTGATAATGCGGCAAGGATATGGCTTTTCTAATTTTAATAATTTTAGAAATCGCGTATTAGCTTGTTTTTCTGATTAGATAAAATTATCACCACAAGTTCAGGAGAGCCTGCATTTCTTGGCGGACAAATTGAATTACTCAAAATTCCCCTATTTTCTGAAATTTAAAAATTTCGATTTTTTGCCATCATGCCAACTCCGATCGACTTTCTGTCTCAAGATTGATGCAAAAATATTCGCTGTTAACCTGTCGTGCTTTTCTTAAATATCTTCAATAGCTCTATAGCAATCCTTGCAGGAGTCGTAAATCTTTTACCCCACCCCAACCCTCCCCGAACTCGCTCTGAGGGAGTAAGAAATTCACGAATGATGCGAGGATTGCTATATTTTTGGTAATGATTTGTCGGAATTCGGCGCAGTTGCGGTACTCGTCACGGGTTTGAATTTAGGGTATCATAGAGTCTTAGACCTTGTTTGCCGAGAATCTAAATCAGTGCTAAAAAAGCCTGGATAACTTTAAGTTATTTTTCAAAAAAGTCAGTATGAATCAAGTTAAAAAAACTACAACCAAGCTGAATAGATCGCCTGTGAAAGTGTCCGATCGCACTTTGGAACTAGGTAATCTCCCCTTGAGCGAATTGTCCTTAGAAATAACTGATGGCCAAGCTTTGAGGGAATTTAGTTCGGACGATCGCCCGCCGGGAACCCCAACAGCCACAGGCCGGACTGCCGAAACAATGCGCCGGAGGGCAGATGGTAAGACCTCCGGGGCCCGATCGCCTGTGGTTTCTACCGCCTTTCTCAAGTGGCTGCTAGAGAGCTTGATTCGATCGAAAGGTTGGTTGGCAGTTGTCACCCTGGCAGCAGTTTGGGGGTGGTGGAACAGTGAGTTACTGTTTTCCACAGGCTTGGGGATAGCAGCGATGATGCTGGTTTACCGAGGGCAGTCGTGGGACTGGCAATTGCTGCGATCGAAAAGCGAGCAATTTTGGGAGGGCCCGAACCGCCGGTTCGTTTTAGCCGTGGGCACCGGTGCCATGGCTACCTTGGGCGCTTACATGAGTTTGGGGGTTTGGGCTGACTCAAGCAGCCACTGGATGGCTTTGAGCCTGATTTTGCAGAATTTGGGGACGATCGCGATTGCAGGGCTGTTGCTGCGGCAAGGGTTGAGTCTGGGGGCCGCAAAAGATGAAGTGGCGCTCGATCGCATCTTGGCGGATTTGACTGATGCTGACCCCGTGAAGCGTTTGATTGCAGTGCGGCAAATCACCGATTTGGTGAATCAGGGTGGGTTTGGCCCTGTGAGCTCTGTCAAAAGTTCGTTAGCGAAGCCCGCCCCTACGGGGGCTACGCCAAGGAAGAGAATCGCCTGTTCCCACGCTGCCGAGTGCTTTCGCCTGATGCTGAGTCGGGAACCAGAAGCTTTAGTCCGCAATGCCCTTCTCGAAGGTTTGCAGACTTGGGATGCTACTTATGGCACGGCTTTAAAATCCAAACATCAAGTCATCGACTATTAGCTGACCGTCAAAAGCGTAAAAAGTAATTTTATGAATATTCCGAGCTTTTACGCGCAGGGGAGCCCTAGGGGCGATCGGAGAATTAGACCCGACCAGATTGGGCGCCGGCATTTCATCCTGAACAATTGGGTTGCCGTCAATGTCACAAGCAGATAAAACAGTTCGTCGCGAACTGGTGACAAGTCCCGACACCCAGCGAACTGGATACTTAAAAGTTACTTCTATCAGTCCGCTTTTGGGGGCCCCCATTAACACTGTTGCCCCAGAACCCGTGAGAAAGGCTGGGTTTGAAGGTTGGATGGCGACGGCATTGCTAAAAGTCACCCCCCAATGTGCAAACTGGTGTTCTACTACTTCAAAGCATTTCAAGTCTTCTAAAGCTACGCGGACGATCGCAGGTACTGTGGCGCGCGATCGCACCTCTGACCCTGCGCCTGAGCGTTCTGGAGTGGCGACAAAAGACTTTTTGCCGTTTAAATCCATGCTTCGACAGGCTGTGTCAAATTCTGCCAACCCGTCAGATTGAAGACTTTTCGCATCAACCATAAAACCCTCGCGATCCCGTTTTCTGAGCAGTTGCATTTTAGTAGACCTCCCTGAGATTAGTTGTTTCTTCTGTTTTGGAATTGATAACGGCGAGGCCAGTGATTGCCAAACCTGCAGTTAGGAATCGAAACCCCATCGCCCGCCCTCCAACAAAGACTTTCGACCTCAAAAGCCACTGCTCCGCAAAATATCGTGATTAATGATTTGTGATTGGCCAGCGTCGGCCAACCTGCCACCTGACTGAAAGCGAGTTCTAATAGTCCCCCTTTCCGAGCGCCTGCTTTCGCGGTTGGCGAACAGACTCTATTTTGTTGAGGGGTCTTACCCATCATTTTGCTATTATCTCCGATCGGCGGTAGTTTGCAAGGGTAAGGATAACTACACAGCCGAATTGCCCAAATCGCAAAACTTACTTGCTGTCTGTAGTTTCACGCTTCACCTGTACTAAAATAGATTTAAATCATTACTCAATCTTTACAAAAACGCCACCAGCTTTGCAAGTTTTTTAAACAAAGACGGGGCGGCTCAAAAAAATCTAAAATATAACAGTGATTGAGGTTAGTTTATGCTTGTACCCCTCGGCTTCGGTCAGCGATCAATAGTTACTTCTCTCGGCAGAATGGTTTACTACACTGCTGAAAAAATGCCTTGGATGGGGTTGCCGACCTCAACTTCGGAAAATCAACCAAACTTAGTATTTTTTCACGGTTTTGGTGGCGGGTCGAGTGCCTACGAATGGTCTAAAGTTTATCCGGCTTTTGCGGCAGAATATCGAATTTTAGCACCGGATTTAATCGGTTGGGGGCGATCTGAACATCCGGCAAGAAATTATCAGGTGGAAGATTATATCACAACCTTGATCGAATTTCTAGAAAAAACTTGTGGCAGTCCGACAGAGGTGATTGCTTCTTCGCTAACAGGGGCGATCGCGATTCGAGCTGCGATCGCACGGCCGGATCTCTTCAAATCCCTAATTTTGACCATACCCAGCGGTTTGTCCGACTTCGGACAAGATTACGGCAGCAGTTTCTTCGCTAAGCTAGTCAACACGCCGATTTTAGACCGCTTGCTCTACAGTACCGGAATCGCCACAGACGGTGGCATCCGTAGCTTCCTAGAACAACGCCAATTTGCCGATTCGCGTCGCGTTTACCAAGAAATTGTTGATGCTTACCTCGCATCTGCTTTGGAACCAAATGCAGAATATGCCGCCCTGTCTTTTGTGCGGGGAGATTTGTGCTTTGATTTGTCGCTGTACATCACTCAGCTAACAACGCCGACAGCGATTATTTGGGGAGAAAAATCGCAGTTTACCGGGCCCGATATCGGCCAGCGGTTGGCCAACCTCAACCCGGAAGCAATCAAAGTTTTTCAACCTCTGGAAAACGTAGGTTTGACTCCGCAGTTAGAAATTCCCGCTGTGACTATTGGCTTAATTCGGCAATATCTAAAATTGCTTTCGGAAGCGTGAAGAAGTTCGGAAACGGATTTTTTAACGAATGCAAACGGATGTCACGGATAGACGTTCCAGTTTCCAGGGAAGAAGGAAGATTAATTCCCCACTACCCATAGATCTCAACTTAGGATCGCGAATTCAATAACTTACAATTTTAATTGTTATTGTGGGATGGGCGTCCTGCCCGTCCAAAAAGGACGGGCAGGACGCCCATCCCACAAACTTGTGAAAGTTATTTAATTCTCATTCCTTAATCCTAAAGACCTCTGTATCTCTCGTTTATATCCAAGTCTATATCCCCCTAAGTCCCCCTTAATAAGGGGGACTTTGACAATAATCTTGTCCCCCATTTCTTAAGGGGGGCTAGGGGGGATCTAGACTCTGCTAGAAGCGAGATTTATCATGAATTTTAGTCGGAATTTGACACCAATGACAACTGTCAACTGTCAACTGTCAACTGTCAACTATCAACTGTCAACTGACAACTGACTAATGACTATTAATTATTCTTTGACTCGCACGTCGATAACGCTGGCGTTGAAAATGTACTTATTGCCTTCAAGCTCTAGCGTAGTGCCAATTTTGACTTTCGTATTCCCTAAAACCGGGCCATTTTCAGTAAGTTGACCTTTTCCCTCTAAGGTAAACATCATATTTTTGCTGAAGGCTTCTTCTTCTCTGGGATCGGGGAGAGCTTTCAGAGTGCCGTTGGGCTGAGGAACTGCTAGGGTTCTGGTGAGAGTTTTGACAGATTTGATGGTAATCTGACCGGAGGGTTGATTGCGGATCACCACATTGATTTTATCACCGGGTTTGAACAAATTTTGAACATTTGTTCCTTTGAGACCGATCGCAATTGCATCGATTTCTACAGGTTTGACACTGGCGCCGACTTGGGCCACGGAACCGCCAGAAGTGCCGGGAAAGAAGAAGATTCCGACTGCAACTAGCAGTACGATTAGAGCAGCAGCTACGTCTAGGATGCTGAGTTTGCCGAACAGCCGGCCTTGAGAATCCAAAATTTTCATAAATCGCCTATTATACTGATAGCGACAGGAGTATGTTTACAAGCTCAGGACTTACGCAGACATCGATGAAAAACAGATGCTGCTATTGCTGAGCTACCGCTGGCAATGACATACTTTATTGATGCGTAAGTCCTGAAGCTAAAAGATATTACCACAACGATCGCCCAAAATCCGCATGACTGGGGCACTTAACCCAGAAGGCAGTTGACGGCGGTTGGTTGGCCGACAGGCGGCTCGCCCAGAAGCTGGTGGCGCCGTTAAAAATTGACAAAAAGCTAGAATAGCAACTAAGCAGCCTCAAATTACGTCTGCCTATTTAGTGACTTTTCGAGTTTTTCCTACAATTTTATCTAACTTCTGGCACCTATCACTTATGTTAAAAAGTTTTTGGTTGACTTGCCGGCGTACTTGTGGCCGGGGGATTTATCTGTTTCTATCCCTGATTGTGGCTGCAGGTATCTGGGTGGTTTCCCCGGAACCGACTCAAGCATTTTCGTTGCCCGAACTGATTTTTCGAGGCATTCAAGTTATTCAATTGTCGAATATGTCCGATCGCCAAGAGGTGACTATTGGCCGACAAATTAATCAGCAGTTGACCAGTAGCCAGTTTAAGATTGACCGCGATCGGGACACTACAGAATATATCAACCGCATCGGTCAACGACTCGCTCAAGAAAGCACTCGCCCCAATATTCCTTATACTTTTCAAGTGATTGACGACGACGCGATTAATGCTTTTGCAACTATGGGCGGTTTTGTTTATGTGAATAAAGGCTTAATGGCAGCGGCGGACAATGAGGCAGAATTGGCCAGTGTGATCGCCCACGAAATCGCTCACATTAATGCTCGCCACGCGATTCAACAAATGCGTCAAATGGCCATAGCTTCAGGTGTAGCTTCGGCCACAGGGCTCGATCGATCTCAGGCGGTTCAGATTGGGGTGGAATTGGCTTTGCGGCGTCCCCACAGTCGCCAAGCTGAGTATGAGGCGGATCAGTTGGGATTGCAAACTATGGGGCGAGCAGGCTACGCTCAATCTGGGATGGTTGATTTTATGAAAAAGTTGCTCAACAAGCCTTCTCCTCCTAGCATTTTGAGCACTCACCCGGCAACTGGCGATCGTATTGCTGCTATTTCGCAGGCTATAGATCCGGATCTCGCTAGCGGTGAAGGTTTGGATAATGAGGATTACAGGCTAGAAATCCGCAGGCTTTTAGGTTCGTAGCAAATGTAAATCAGTCATATCAATTCCGGTTGCACTCATACATGATATAGAGGACACGGCAATGCCGTGTCCCTACCGAAAATAATAATATTGTAGGGACACGGCACTGGCGTGTCCTAATTTTGGCTAATAATTCCGATGCTACCGGAAACGATATCAGGCGCTCTCTTCTCTTTTCTTAACTTCGCGATCTTCGCATCTTCGCAGTTCGTTAAAAAATAAATCCAGTTACTAGGGTACGTCAGAAGCAGGTTAATTTCGACTTAATATATCTGACATCTTGCACCATTCTCAATTAGCCTTTTAGGAACAGGCTTTCCGGCCTGTTCCACAAGAAAATCTACTCTTTGTGGAACGGGCAAGATGCCCGTTCTTGAGAATCGTGCAAGATGTGAGATAGATCGGACTAAAACTGACATACCCTACACCGAAAACTTGATTTAACACTGCTGTTGAACAATAGAATCGATCGCAGCTTGCGGGGGTGCAATCGGCTGCGGCTTCAATTGCCTGACAACTTCGTCAAAGGGCAAAATTCGGACTTGATTGTTAAATACATTTACTTGATAAACTCTGCGGTAGCTGAGGTCAAATCCTGTCAGCCAGCCGCTTTTGGGATGATAAGCACCCGTGTCAATGTCCAACCACCCTTCGCCCCTGACTAATTCGCCCGGTCTGACCCCATGAAAGGTAAAGGTGATCGTGTGACCGGTGATAATTAATTTATTGGGAAAATAGGGTTTCGACATGGTGTGAAATTCCCTGCGAATCCAACAAAGTTGTTCGATCGACTGTTCATCGATCGACAGATGGGGGTCAACGCCGGCGTGAACCAGCCAGATGTCCCCTAAATCCAGGTGCGTGGGGAGCGATCGCAGCCACTCTAAGTGTTTGTACGGCATCATCCCTGTATCTCTGTAGCTCGCTACTGTCGCATCGCCGCCACTGTAGAGCCAAGATTGCCACGCTCGCATATCCATCGGTGTCCCCGACAAAGCTTCCAGCATCAGTTGTTCGTGGTTGCCCAACAGAGTTTGGTAGGGGCTTTGCTGCACAAAATCTAATACCTGAGCGCTTTTGGGGCCACGATCGATTAAGTCTCCCAAAAAATAGACGCGATCGTTCGAGCTGGGGGCAAGTGCCTCTAGCAGGGTCATTAAGCCGTCGTAATGCCCGTGTACATCCCCGATAACAATGCGCCGGTGCTCCATTGTGTTTATCCGCTTCCCTGACTCAAAAGCCCCATCTCTAGCTTATAGCATCTGATTTTGCTGCTATTTGCCTCCCCTCTTTTACGGTGGAGGGGTGTCACCCATTATACTGCTTTGTATAAATGTCGTGTAAAGCTCGCCAATCTCTGTTTGCGTAGCTACTGATAGAAACACAGGCAAGCTGTTCATTGTGCTTCTGCAACTGCTGTTACTGAGGCAAAGCTTTGAGTTATTTCACGCTTTAGGGTACATCAGCGATTAGCCGACCGATTCAGTCGAAAATAATCCTAGCTGACATACCCTAAAATACGATCGAGTCTTAACGATTGTCACTGAGTCAAAGCTTTGAGGAATGTCTGGAGTTCTGCCAAAAAACCTTTCTTTTTTAGGGGTTTGGCAGGTGTGGTGGAGTCAGGATCGGCGGTTCCGATAGCTTTGGCTAAAATCCGCTCTAAATCATCTCCGACAGGTTTTTGGGCGGTTTCAGAAATTAGTTCGTATTCCTCGTTTGTTTCCAGCCAGACTTGCCAGGATTGGGGGTAACAGCGGAATAAAGCCGCAGTGTCTAGGGGTCTGATATAGTAGCAGGATTCGATTTTGCTGAGGAATCGATCGCGCAATTGGCGGCCCGCATAGCCTATACCTATGGTAGCAACATCTTCCAGGCGCGGGTTTAGTAGAATTACTGGGCGACCGGCCGCAGCTATGTAAATTTTTTCGACTTGGGCCACTTCTACGGCTGCTGGATTGATCAAAAGGAAAAGTTGATCTTCCGGTGCAATTTTATCTTCAACAGGAGTGCGACTGCTACCCAAATCAGTGACTTTAAACGGTGTTTCTCCCCAGTCACGGCGCGCGAGGGCTGCCGCACCGGTGTCGGGAAAAAAGACTTTGACTCCGGAGTGAATTTCCTCAAATTCTGGGATAAATTGTAGGGCGATAGACTGTGCTTGCAGGGCGATTTCTGGAAATACTAATTCGACTTGCAGTAGAGTTTTCCCGTCCGAGAGGGCAGCGGCGGTGGCAATGCGGGATTGGGCGATCGCCTCGTTGAGATCCTTGGGCAGTTCTGTCATTAATCTTATTGTTTTTACTCGACTTCTCTCAATCTAATTTTACCTGAGATATTGCACCATTCTCAATTACCTGTTTAGGAACAGGCTTTCCGGCCTGTTCCACAAGAAAATTCACTCTTTGTGGAACAGGCCGGAAAGCCTGTTCTTGAGCATGGTGCAAGATGTAAGTTTTACCGCATTAAGCAACAAAAGCTAACACGGACAGAGGCGATCCGGAACCTCCCAAAACACGCAATATTCCGATAACTAAAGTGAAGTCAGCCGCAGGTAACAAGTCGAGATTTGCCAGATTTTCCAGCACTATTCGCTGCGTTTTCAATACCAATTTATTAACCACAAAACTTTCATCTTGCCCGGTATCGACTCCGTGGGTGTCGGTTCCAATTCCAGCGATAGAGCGTTCTTCTAGCAAAAATTGAGTTGCTGCTTTGCCAAATCCGGGAAAGTGGCAAATTTCGCGATCGTCTCGGTTGAAAAATGCTTGCTCATCATCCCATTTTTCTTGCCAGCCAGTATACAATAAAACTAGATTTCCAGGTTCTATAAGTTTGTGCTGCCGTTCCCAAGTCAATATATCATCAATTGTTAAAGTGTAGTCGGGATTGGCAAGACTTTGCTCTCGGAGGTCGATCGTAATTGCGGGGGAAACTAGCGACTGCGGGGAATAACTATCAATGCTGGCGCCTCCTGCATAAAAGCTGTTGGGTGCGTTGATGTGAGTGCCGCTGTGTTCGCCCATTGAGAATTTTCGCAGGAAATACCCGTCTGTTTCTATTTGAGCTACTGTGGCAATTTCTGGGGCTGGATCTCCGGGCCAGATGGGAATGTTGGGATGAATTGCATGGGTTAAGTCTATAATTTGGCTGTAGGCTATCGTTTTTAAGTTATTTGACTTAAAGTTGTTTGTCATCAGGTTAAATATATCTATTATTTATTAAACACAGTTGAGTTTTTGACCTTCTGCGAACTCAATATAAAATCTAAAATCTAAAATCTAAAATTCGATTAGTCGATCGAGCGTTGCTTCCATCACATCATTTGTTTGCCCGGAAACAGTATACACCAAAGCTTCTCGATAAACTCTCCCGGCCGGGTGCAACGTACCGTTAGCACCACCGCTAGAAACTGTAACGGCAGCGTGCCCGCAGCGCACGGCTAAATCAATGGCTTGAGCTCGCAGCGCTAATTGTTCTGCTTTCGAGCTATGTTGAGATTGTTGGAAATTCTGTTTTAGCCGATCGAGCTTTTGCTCTAGTTTTTGGCAAGCCGCCGTTATAAAAGGTGAATTCTTAGCAGCCGCCGCTGCTGCAATTACATCCAATCCCGCTCGAATACAGCCGAAAGTACCCGGCACAAAATTCAATATATTTTTGCTGTCGTTTTCCGAAATCCAGCCGACAGGTTTAACTGAAATTATTTCCGATTCCTGCAGCAACCAATTATCGAGAGTGGCTGTCACAGTATTAGTCGAGTTCATGGCGATTAACTGCATGATTTCGCTACAAGCTATTTTACCAGATTCGCGTTCAATATTGGCAAAAGGCACTAAACCGAAAACAGCGCGTTTGTCAGGAAGTACCGCCGCTACAATAAACTTTTGAAACAAGCGAAAACCTGTTACCCAAGGAACTTTTCCTGACAGTAAATAGCCCGCTATTGTGGGAGTTGCGGTGACGGCCCGATTTCCCGATCGCCTCAAATGCGAAAACCCAATACCCAAGCGTAAGTCTTTTTGGGCGATCGCGGGCAAGTATCTGCTTTTTAGCATTTCATTGTCGCTGTTGGCAAGCATCGCAGTTGCGCTGTGGTGCTGAGTTTGCAGAAAACACAAAGCGCCGGAATATCGAGCCGTCAATTCCTGATATTGGTAAAAAATATCCGGTGAAATTTCGGCACCGCCCCATTTTTGGGGAACTCGCAATGCTAAGAGCGATCGATCTTCCAATCCCGCAACTGCTGTTTTTAGGGCTTCCGAGTCGCTGTCGATAATTTCCGCGTGGGGTGCAACGCACTTTTGTAGGTAAGTTTCTGTGCTGTTGAGAATATCTTGGGAATCCATTTTTTATAATTATTTTATAGTTATTTTTCTCTAAAATCTTGTGAGCCAGCATAAAAATAGACCCCAAAACTAACTTATTTCATCACAGTCTGCACCCTTCTCAAGAACAGGCATCTTGCCTGTTCTACAAAGAGTAAATTTATTGTGGAACGGGCCGGAGAGCCCGTCCATAAAAGGCTTACCGAGAATGCCCCAACTAATTTATTTCCACACTTTCCAAGGAGCCTTCCCTTCATCCCAAAGCTCGTTTAAATACTTGTATTCTCGAAAAGTATCCATCGCAAAGAAGAAGCCCTCATGACGGTAAGCCATCAACTGTCCCTCTGCCGCCAAACGCTGCATAGGCTCCTGTTCTAAAATACAATCATCTCCCCCCAAATACTCAAATACCCGGCGGTTAAATATGATATATCCAACACTTATCCAGCCGTCGATTTGAGGCTTTTCCGAAAATTGAACTACGCGGCTATCGCTGTCTACATCCAAAATTCCAAAGCGAGAAATCGGACGAAATGTGGTGACAGTTGCCAGCTTACCATGAGACTTGTGAAATTCGAGCAAGGCGTCTATATTGACATCAGCTACTCCGTCGCCGTATGTCACCATGAAATTCTCGCTATCAATATATTTTTCGATCCGTTTTACCCGACCTCCCGTCATGCTTTCCGCGCCAGTTTCAGCTAGGGTAACATTAAAATCTTGTTCGAGATGTTCCTCGTGATAAGTGATGGTATTTTGGCGTCCCAGACAGATAGTAAAGTCATTGTTCATGGCTTCATAATTGAGGAAATATTCTTTAATCATGTTGCCTCGATAGCCCAAGCACACAATAAAGTTTTGGAAACCGTAGTGTGCATATATCTTCATGATGTGCCAAATAATTGGATGGCCTCCCACCTCAACTAAGGGTTTGGGACGAAATTCTGTTTCTTCTCTGAGACGAGTGCCGAGACCACCTGCTAGGATAACTACTTGCATTTTTTCAATTTTTTAAAGATGATAAATTAATTTATCATCAATCATCAGTGATTGAGTCAAAGAATTATTAACTTTTTCTCATACTAAGTGAAGCTTTGTAAACCACATAAATCACGAACTATTCTCAATAATCGTAGGGTGGGCGCCCAGCACCCTCTATTTACCTCTATTTATGAATAATCCTAGGGATCGCGAATTAAATAACTTACAATTTTAATTGTTATTGTGGGATGGGCGTCCCGCCCGTCCAAAAAGGACGGGCG